>JAHFOI010000037.1 GCA_023266895.1 Candidatus Woesearchaeota archaeon | reverse complement strand
GTGCTGAACTTATTATTAAACGGTATGCTGCGTAAGAACCTCTGCAGTACAATTCACAGCTCTACTTTTTGTGCACTCGTATGTAGTTGCTTGTGATTTCAAATTGTACTGGTAAGAATTGTTCTGTGACCTGTATTGCTGAGTGTGTGTGGTTAGTGATTTCTTCAACATAAATCTGTCCTTCTCCTGTTACGCCAAGCCATGAAATGAGGTTGTCTGCAAGGTGTTTGTCTGTTGGTGTTCCTGCGTGTATTGCTGCAATAAGGTTTTGTGCTGCGTGTGCACCTACTTGTTGTGCGCTTATTTTTCTATTGCCAAGACTACTTGCACCGAGTTGTATTGCATGTTCATCTTCACCACACACTGCCCAGATTGTTATTCCTGAGCCTGTGCTTGGTGTTGGTGCGTATTCTGAGCTGATCTGGACCGGCACGTGAAGTTTGCTGAGCACAAGTTCTGCTTCTCGTGCTTGGCGTTCTGCAACATGTCGTGGTTCAAGATTTTTTGAGGCATGTGATATTCCTTTTATGAGTACTGTGGGAAGAAAACTATCTCGTATGAATGCAAGTGGTTTTTCGCGAGGAGTAAGTGTTAGTTCAACCATTCCTTGTCCTTCTGGCATATAACCTCGCTGCAAAAGTTTTGTTGTGATGTTTGCCCATGGCGCAAGTGCTGGTGTGAGCACATTAGTAAAGTAATCTATGGGCATGCTGTTTGGCACATCTGTGCCTCCAATGAGGGTGAGCTTGCTTTTCTTTGATGCAAATGCAAGAGGTAAAAGGAGTGATTGTAATACAAGTGTTATACTGCCTGCAGTTCCTATGTCTATGTTGTGTTTGTGAGTTGTTATTTTTCCTGGATAAAAAGTGAGTTCTGCTGCACCTATGCCTTTGTGTTCTGCGCGTGATGTGCTTATTGCTTCAAGCGCATCGATGCAGGCAATGTGTTGTGTTTTGAGTCCTGGATTTTGCCTGCCTGAACGAATGTTGATTATCTGAAAAGGTTGTTGTGTAAGCATACTAAGCGCGAGTGCTGTGCGTACTATTTGTCCTCCGCCTTCTCCTTGACTGCCATCAAGTGTAATCATGCCCTGGTTTTTGGTGCAAGTCTTTATAAAACCTGAGAACTCTCTGAAGTATATGAAGAAAGATGGAATGCAAAACTTGCGTAAAAACGTGCTTCGCGAGTCTCCACATACTGCAATAAAGTTGCCAAAAGTTCAGGGTTATGACTTTGAGAAGGGCGTTGATATTGCAAAGATTATTGATTCTTTTGCCACAACAGGCTATCAAGCTACCAAACTAAGTCAAGCAATTGATATTATTAACAAAATGCGTGCTGAAAAGTGTACTATTTTTTTGGGCTACACTTCTAACATGGTGAGTTCTGGGCTTCGTGAGGTGTTTTGTTTTTTGGCAAAGCATAAGCTTGTTGATATTATTGTCACAACTGCTGGTGGTGTTGAAGAGGATTTGATTAAGTGTTTTGCTCCTTTTTATATTGGTGATTTTGAGTTAAGTGGTGCCAAGCTTCGTCAGAAAGGTGTGAATCGTATTGGTAATGTTCTTGTTCCTAACTCGCACTATTGTCGTTTTGAAGAATGGTTGCTTCCTGTGCTTGAACAGTTTTGCAAAAATAATCCAAAAGCCATGCTGACTCCGTCTGAACTTATTTCATTGCTTGGTGAAAAAATGAATAATGATAAATCAATTTATTACTGGGCGTGGAAGAATAATATTCCTGTGTTTTGTCCTGCAATTACTGATGGTTCTCTAGGTGACATGCTGTACGTGTTTTCCTACAAGCATCCTGAGTTCGTGGTTGATAGTGTTGGTGATGTTAAGAAAATCATGAATCTTACTCTTGACGCAAAAAAAACCGGTCTTGTGATTCTTGGTTCTGGTGTTGTGAAGCATCATATTTGTAATGCCAACATGTTTCGTAATGGTGCTGACTATGCGGTGTATATTAATAATGCGCAAGAATTTGATGGTTCTGATGCTGGAGCTCGTCCTGATGAAGCAGTGTCGTGGGGTAAAATTCTTCCTACGGCAAGCACAGTGAAAGTGTTTGGTGATGCAACCATTTTATTTCCTCTTATCGTCGCAAAGACGTTTGCGAAAGATATTTAAGGAAGTTACTCAAACAATACACTGTGACAAAGTTTGATGCAAAAGAATTGTTGAGTGTTATTCGGCAAAAGTGGGAGAATATTTTTTCTGACATACTTCAACTTAAAGAGTTAATGCAGAAAAAACCAGAAAAAGTCAAGCAAATACAAAAAGAGTTGCAATGGCTTTTTGATAACATTAATTTGATAATTGCCGATATGACTAATGAACTTTCTGATAATGAGCGCGTACTTTTGGCAAAAATTCAAACAAGTGTTAATCGTTCATTGCAATTGCTTAAAAAGTAAAAGAACTGCGGTGTAGAGCTTCACAACGCATTTTATTAATTGCGAGATTTTTGCCAACACAGGGGTACCAGAGTTCAAGTTCTGAAAAAAGCACGTCTATTGTTACGAAATCCTGCTTTTTTTCTCTACGATGTGTGCGGATATTTGAGTATCCATAAAACCCACCTATTGTGAGAAAAGGTCGTTCAGGTATGTTTTGGCGAACAAGAGCAAGATGTTTTTCTAGATCACTTGGATCAATTATGCATTTTTGTCGTGATTCAAAAACCTTTGTTTCATATGTAAGTGCTTGGTATGCAACAAGTCCTAGCAGTGTTGAAAAACAAGGATTTTTCTCAGCGTATTCTTTTTCAAAATCCAGCGCTTTTGCATAGTTTGCAAATAAGTCTTTCAGTGTGCCAGTTATAGGTAGCGGATACTTAAGAAAGGTTGTTGTCCAGTGGTTTCTTACAAAGGCAGGTGTTGGATCTATGCGAAAAAATTCATCCATTACTGCAATAAAATCAGCAATATGTGTTGTATTCGCGTTAGCAAGTTCTCGCACAACAAGTTCAAAAGGTTTTGTTTTCAATGCCCATGCCCGAAGATATTTTTCTGCTTCTGGAACTGATAGTTCTTCCACTGCACTCCCCCTGTATTTCCAGTTCATACTTCTTTTTAAACCTTGTCCCGAATAAGTAGCGAAAGTTTCGGAAATCATTCAGGAACCCTACTGACCAAAATCAGATATCATCCCAGAATCTCTCTTTTTATTTCATAACCTTTATAAATAAGGGGTGTGTGGTAAATCAAGTAGTCAGCAATGATTACAGCCCGACACAGAGAGTACCCATTGGAGCTTACGGTAATACCAAGCTATGAGCCTGGGGGTTAGTGTTTCGGGCTACAAAAATAATTAGTGGCAGGGGATCACATTCATTTCATCACACAATGGCAGTCATCAAGGATTGTAAATTTGTAGAATAAGTGAATAGTGAGTTCTTTGCCTCGGGGGTTTAACCATGGGCAAGATTAGTCCAGTATCTTCAAAGTACATAATTAATTCAACTATTGAGATTGAGGGCGTTGTTGATCGTCCTGATGTTATTGGTGCTATTTTTGGTCAGACTGAGGGATTGCTTGGTTCTGATTTGGAATTGCGTGAATTACAACGTTCTGGCAGAATTGGTCGTATTGAGGTTAATACTGAAATAAAGAATGGCAAGGCTATTGGTTCTATTGTTATTCCTTCAAGTTTGGATAAGGCTGAAACATCTATTGTTGCTGCTGCGTTAGAAATTATTCAGCGTATTGGTCCTTGTAATGCTAAAGTAAAAGTTACGAATATTGAGGACGTGCGTGTTTCTAAGCGTCATTTCGTGATTGAACGTGCCAAGGAATTGCTTCGTGGCATGATGGATAGTACTATGTCTGATAGTCAGGAAATGACTGAGGAAGTGTCTCAGGCAGTTCGTGTTATGGAATGTGTTGAGTATGGTCGTGACCGCTTGCCTGCTGGCCCAACTGTTGAGGAGTCTGAAGAAGTCATTGTATGCGAGGGTCGTGCTGATGTGCTTAATCTTTTGCGTAATGGCTTTAAGAACGTGATTGGCATGAATGGCACTAGTGTTCCGCCAAGTATTGCTGAGCTTAGCAAGAAAAAGGAATTGCTTGTGTTTGTTGATGGCGATCGTGGCGGTAATTTGATTATTAAGGAATTGCTTGGTGTTGCAGAAATTGACTTTGTCGCGAAGGCGCCTGATGGTAAAGAAGTGGAGGAATTAACCAAGAAGGAAATTCATAAGGCTTTGCGTGGCAAGATTACTGCTGAGCAAGCAAAGCATGAGCTTGAGGCATTGGACACGTCACAGTCTATTCGTAAGCCTATGATTGCACCAATGCAGCAACGACCTCAACGACCAATACCCCCTCGTCTTCCTTCTGTGCCTCCTCGTGCGCCTATGCCAACGCCTGTTGTTTCAGTTGCTGCATCATCTGATGAAAAAGCAAAGTTTTCTCAGTTGCTTGAGGATTTGATTGGCACGCGTGGGGCCTGCTTACTTGACACAAAGTTGCAAGTACTTGGCAAAATTCCTCTCACTGAGCTTGTGAGCACTCTTGCAACATTGCGTAATGTGGTGTATGCAGTGGTGTTTGATGGTATTGCTGAGCAAGATATTGTGTCTGCTGCTGAACAAGCTGGTGTGAAGCACCTTGTTGCCATGGACTCAAAAGTAAGTAGTTCACGAATTAAGATCGTGACTGCTGCTGATTTGTAATCCTTCAGAAAGGTTACACATGCCTGCCTTTGAGCTTCCTCATCCCTGCACGAAATTAGCAAGAGAAAACTATCACTCACTTAATTGGCAGTATAATGAAAACTCTGATCTCAGTGGAACTGTAAGAGTTTGCCAGTCAGAAATTGAGTTTTCTCTTGATGTTGATAAATTAGTTAAGAAACGAGAAAAAGTAGCACATAAGGCGTTTAGCTTGATACTCTGGCATTACCATTCAGAACGTCAGTTTTATGAGAGGATAACAAAAGGTATAGTTTCTCCACCAATTCTTCATCCAATATTCTGGAAAAGAACACTCGACGCGCTTCAGGAACTATGTAAAACTGACGATCAACGCGAGCAAACACTTCTACTGTGTGATGAACTTAAAAATGGTGCTGAAAAGTATGAATCTTTAGCACGAGAGCTTTTCACAAGAAGATTTCGTTTGCCAACCGCAACCCAATTGAAGAATGAACAAGGTCATGTTCTTGATCAGCGCGCATATGATGAGATCAAGTCAGGTGTTTATGTGCAATCCAGTGATATCAGCTTTGTAACATCAGATCCTCTTGCAAGTGCTGTGTTTCATTGCCTTGGCTGGCATAAAGAAAAGAATTCCAAACAAGCAGGCTTTTGGCAAAAAGAACCTGATAAGCTGGTGTTACAACGCAAGGCATAAAACAGCTTACTATGTTAATGCATACCTTCTATTTTTTATATCAGTTCTTGCTGAGCTCTTTTCATGGCGTATGATATCATTCTTGGTCGTGATGATGCTGATAAGGAGCGTTTTGGCACTCAGGGTGCTGTGTTTTTGGGCAAGCATTATGTGAAGATGGGTCAGACAAGTGCGTTGTCTCAGAGTATTTTTCTTGATTTGAATAAGGCACACGTGGTGTTTGTGTGCGGTAAGAGAGGCTCGGGGAAATGCGTGACGGGCGATACAGTTGTAACTTTAGCCAATGGTCAAGAAGTTTTCATGAAAGATCTAGAGTATTTGCCTGAAAAAACACAAATTCTTGCAATGAACCATGACCTTAAAATTGTTCCCTGTGCTAAAGAAGGTTTTTTCAAAAGAACAGTTTCTGAACTTTTGAAGGTGACTCTGAGAAGTGGACGAACTATATCGCTTACTCCAGAACATCCTTTGCTTACAATTCATGGCTGGGAGCAGGCAGGGTCTCTTTCTATAGGAACAAGAATTGGAACTCCACGAAAGTTGCCTTGTCATGGAACAGTATCTATGCCAGAGCACGAACTTAAAATTCTGGCATACTTGATTGCTGAAGGGCACGTAAAACAGCCTCTTTTCTTCACAAATAGCGATGAATGTCTTGTTGAAGATTTGCGACAGGCATTGAAAGAGTTTGATCCTGTTATTGAGTTGACTAAACTTAAGAGCAAGTATGAATACAAAGTGAATTGTCGGACTGAGAAAAGGGCGTTGCTTGGCTGGACTATTTTACGTGACAGAAAAGGCAGGCTAACAAAGGGAAGTCAAGTTCACTGGCAAAAAAGGCACATAAGAGAGTTTCTTGAGAGGCACGGTATTTATGGTAAACTTTCTGCGGGAAAATTCATTCCAAAATCTGTTTTTTCAGTTCCTGCACACCAGCTTGCGTTGTTCTTGAACCGTCTATTTAGTTGTGATGGAAGTATTTATTTTAGTAATGGTTGGGAAGTCAGTTACTCGACAATGTCAGAAATAATGGCACGCCAACTTCAAGGGTTATTGTTACGATTTGAAGTATTGTCAAAACTTCGCACAAAAGTGACACCCTATCAAACAAAGTCTTATGAATTGGTGATTAATGGAGAAAGTGTTACAAGATTTTTGCAGTTCATTGGTTTTTTCGGGAAGAAATCTGAACGCCAAACTCAGGCGCTTGTTGAAATAAAGACATTACGAAGAAATCCTAATGTAGACACGATTCCTAAAGAAATTTGGGACACTTATCGTCCTAGAAATTGGGTCGGTGTAGGTCTTGCGCTCGGCTATGCAACTCCAAAAGCTGCGCGTAGTTCAATTAATTACTCTGCTTCTCGCCAAAAGCTTTTAACTATTTCAGAAGTAGAGGGCGAATCAAAAATAAAACTTCTTGCAGAGTCTGACATTTTTTGGGATGAACTAATACATGTTGAACAACTGATTGGAAGTTTTGAAGTATATGACATAACTGTTCCTGAGCTGCACAATTTTGTTGCGAGCAATATCATAATTCATAACTCTTACTCCATGGGTGTTATTGCTGAAGGTGTTTCTAAGCTTGCTGATGAGGTAAAAAAGAAGTTGTCTGTGATCATGCTTGACACAATGGGTATTTATTGGACCATGCGTTATCCTAATCATAAGGATGAGGAATTGTTGAAAGACTGGGGTTTGCAGCCTGATGGGGTTCCTATTAAGATTTTTGTTCCTGCAGGTTTTTTTCAGGATTATAAATCTAAAAAGATTCCTGCTGATGTTGCGTTTTCTATTCATCCTGCTGAGTTTAATCCTGAGGATTGGTGGTTGACTTTTGATTTATTACCTAATGAGCCCTTGGCAGTTTTTATTGAGCGCATTGTGTTAGAGCTAAAAACTTCAAGCAATTCGTTTGGTTTGCCTGAGATTCTTGCTGCAATTCAAGCTGATACAAAGGAAGAAGTTCATGTTAAGAATGCTGCTGAGAATCGTTTTACTGCAGTTAGTCGCTGGGGTATTTTTAGCACAAGTGCTACGCCGATTCGTGATCTTGCTGCACCTGGTCAGATTACTGTGCTTGATGTAAGCGCATATGCTATGATGCCTAATGGGTGGAAGATTAAACACTTAGTTATGGGTGTGGTATGTAATAAGTTGTTTCTTGATCGTATGGCAGTGCGTAAGGAAGAGGAGTATCAAAGTATTCATGATGCCGTGCATTATTTGGTTGATGAAAAACATGAGCGCGCAGATGACATGCCGATTGTGTGGATCATGATTGATGAAGCGCATGAGTTTTTGCCGAGTGTTGGTAAGACTGCAGCAACTGATGCTTTGATGACTTTGTTGCGTGAGGGTCGTCAGCCTGGTATTGCTCTTGTGCTCGCGACTCAGCAGCCTGGCAAGATTCATACTGATGCAATGACTCAGAGTGATGTTATTCTCGCGCATCGCTTGACTGCGAAGGTTGATACTGATGCCTTGGGTAGTTTGTTGCAGACCTATTTACGTACTGGTCTTGATAAGGAATTGGATAACTTGCAGCGCATTGCTGGTGCGTGTCTTGCCATGGATGATGTGAATGAGCGTATTTTTCCCATGCGTGTGCGTCCTCGACGTAGCTGGCATGGTGGTGGCGCGCCAGGTATTATTCAGGTAAAAAAGAGTATTTTTGGGTTGTGAGAATCCGCTTTTTTCTACTCAACCTTTTCACAGCACTGTTTGCCGTTAGCACAATTCCATGTTTCTCCTGGTAGTGGTATTGCGTCACGCCAGTTTATGCTTCTTCCATCACTTGCAGTTTGGCTAGCGCAGGTGTTCAGGCATTTTCTGTTGCTGAGGAGGTTTTCGCACTTGTTTGTGCCTCGTGATTCGTCTTGTGCATCTTGGCTTATGCCAAAGAGTGTTTGGCTTGTTTTCGTGATTTGTGTCTTGAATAACAAGCCAAGAAGTACGAGTGCAATAAGTCCTAATGCTGCGACTATGATTGTTTCTATGGTCAGACTTGCAGCTCGCTTGTTCATGGAAACAACTCATCAAGGGCGGTATTTAAAATGTGTGGTTCTTTTTGAGGTCTGTCTCTTAAACAGTTCATAACCGCAGCTGCCTTTTTCTGAACACAACCCTTTTAAGCCTGGTGTGCACTAGGATGATATGCTTAAAATCACTCATCTTTTAGGTTTTTCTGGTACCTTGCAAGAATGTCTTTCAAAAGCTAAGCAACCTGCGTTTTTTGCAAGGTTGCGTGAGTTAAATCTTGTGCAAACACGAAAAGATGTTGCACATGCTGTGCCTTCTGATATTGGTTTGGTGCAGGCAGTGCAGGTGCTTGATGGTTTTGATAAATTTCATGCTGAATTATTAACTCAGATTCGCGAGTTTTATGCGTGGTATGCTCCTGAGTTTGTGAGAACTGCGTCAGCACAAGAATTAACAAATAGCATTACCACTGCAAAGAATTTCTTGGCAGCACAAAAAGCAGTTCATAACTCAATGGGTGGTAATCTTTGTGCTGAGGACATTGCAATTATGCAGCGCATGAATACTGTATCTGAAGAAACAGGTAAACAGCGTGAGTTTTTCATACAGGATATTGAGTTTTTGATGAAAAAGCTTGCGCCTAATCTCTTGCATGTTGCTGGTTTTTTGATTGGTGCTAAATTGGTTTGTCTTGCAGGAGGAATACAACAACTTGCAATGGCGTCTTCTTCATTTGTGCAATTGCTTGGTGCAAAAAAGGCATTGTTTCGTCACGTGATTACTGGTGCAAAAAGTCCTAAGCACGGCATAATTCTGCAACATCCCGTAGTGCAATCTGCGAATAATAAAGGTAGAGCTGCGCGTATTTTGGCAGGCAAAATTGTTATTGCTGCGCGCGTTGATTGTTTTAAGGGTAGTTTTGTGGGTGATGAGCTTCTGAAGTCTGCGGTGGTGCAAATATGCAAGTAGTAAAATCAGTAGTTCCTGTAACACCTAATGACTTATTGCTTCGTAAAAAGAGTGTTTTACTTACAAAGAATCTTGTTCTTGGCAAAAGTGTGTATGGTGAGTCTTTTGTGCAAGAACCGCAAGGTGAATATCGTTTGTGGCGTCCTCAGGTGTCTAAGCTTTGTGCCGCATTCGTGAAAGGAATGGTTCTTGATATCAAGCCAACAAGCTGTATTTTGTATTTGGGTGCAAGCACTGGTTCTTCTTTGAGTCATCTTTCTGATCTTTGTCCGCAAGGAATCATTTTTGGTGTTGATAGTGCCCCTCGTGTTGTGCGTGAGCTTGTGTTTTTGTCTGAAGAACGAAATAATATTGTACCAATTCTTACAAGTGCGCGTAATCCTGAAATATATGCTGGACGCGTGTGTAAGACAGACATCATCTATCAGGATGTTGCGGTGCGTGATCAAGTGAGTATGTTTTTGAAGAATATGGAATTGTTTCTTGAACAAAGTGGTGTTGCAGTGTTGTGCTTGAAAACGCGTTGCATTGACTGTACTAAAAAACCTGAGCTTGTTGCAAGTGTTGCTGAGCAAGAGCTTAATAAGAGCACGTGTGTTATTGAGTCATATTGTCTTGCGCCTTTTTATAAGGATCATTGGGTGTTTGTATGCAAAAAAAAGTGATGCGTTTCAAAAACAGAGATTCAGATCAACACAATAGCATGCAGCATTCTTCTCGTCGTGTTGTGCGTCATAATTTTCATC
>JAHFOI010000036.1 GCA_023266895.1 Candidatus Woesearchaeota archaeon | reverse complement strand
AGGAAAGGCATGTTGTTTGTTACATCAGAACGCGAATCCGACATCAGCGGTGAGGTGAAACCGAACCTCGGAACGTAGTGACGTTGTCGAGCTCAAAGGCGAGATTTTCACCAGAGCCTATGAATTCATAAGTTTTTTATGTACCTTCTTAAAAAGTGATTTCATGAAACGCATTTTACTGCTCCTATTGCTGTTGATTGTTGCATGTACTCCCGTAATTAAAGAATCATCAAGTCTCAACAGTGTTCTGCAACGTTTTGCAGTTCTTGATGCGCAATATGGCACGAACTGGCAAAACAATACTTTTGGTGCTGACATTCCTCTTTCCCGACTTCATGAGCTTGAAAACATTTTGCAAAATGACACCTATACTCTTAATGACTCAAAAAATATCATGCTTGCATTGCTGACTGCATCGCGAGGTTTAATGGTAAAGTCTCAAGCTGAATTTGCGCAAGCCTATGCCTATGGACCTCAAAGCATTGCAAATTTACCTACGCATGGTATCAAGCTTGGTCAGACGTATTCAGTTTCTTGCGCAAACACTGATGTGTACGCACAAGTTGCAGACCTGTATGAGCATGCAATTTTTAATGCAAAACAAAGTGCAAAAGCTTTTGGTGAAGCCCAACGTTTTGCCTTGCCTTCTGAACGTTTAGCAATTCAAGTGCCAGTATTTTATCGTACAGATTACACACAAATTGAGGATGCTATTAAGGGAAACCGTGTAGCAGTTAAGAATTGTGAAGCAGAAAACAAGTAGTTCTTTGTCAACCTACACTTTAGTTTAGCATAATTGATTAAACACTTGAAGTTTTCCGACGAACTAAAAATAACACTCATCAACAAAGCACAATGATTATCGACGAAAAAAAAGGAGGATTTCCAAGTGACCCAGTTTGCCAAAAAGCTTAAATAGATAGTGCAAGACTGCTATGAAAAAGGAGGCTAATACCATGAGTTTTGTCACTGCATTAAAACGTCCGTTTACAGATGTAAAGAAATTAGGGATAGGAGCTGTTGTGACTCTTGTGCCTATTTTGAATATTGGATTGCAAGGCTATGCTCTTCGTTGCGCTACCAAAAAGGGCAATGATTTGCCTGACTGGAGTGATTTAGGCAGCATTTGGGTGCAAGGCTTGCTTGCATTGATTATCAGCCTTATCTGGAGCATTCCATTAATAATCGTAGTTAGTCTGACTTTAGGAAGTGTTGTGTTTAGTCTTCTCGCAAATCCTTCAGGCATAACAAGCCTTATCAGCACAGCAACTGGAGGATTTTTGATAAGCTTCCTTGTTGGTCTGTTGACAGCATATCTTGTGCCTGTAGCATTGCTTCAGTTTGCAAATGGTTCATTTAGTGATGCATTCGCATTTGGCAAATTGTTTAAAAAGGCATTCACGGGCGCATGGCTTGTAGGCTGGGTTTTTGCAATTGTTGCAACAATTATTTTTGGCGTCATAGGAATGTTATTGTCTGCCCTTTTGGCAATCACCATTATTGGACCAATCATCGTGCAAGTTGTTGTTGCGTTTGCAGGAAGTGTTGCAGGATGGTCTTTGCTTGGTGAAGCGTATTTTGCAAAGTGATTTTTTCTTTTTTTATGATACTTTCTTCACGAAAAAAAACTGAGAAACATCTGTCTGAAGTACGTATCAATTGGTCGCGCATCATTGGCACTGGAATTGTTGGCTTTTTTGTGAGCGCAATGTTTGCAGCAATTGGTTTTTTGGCAAGTAGTTTTTTGAGTGTTACAGGCAAGGGAGCACTGCCCACAAAGGTAGGTCAAGCACTTCTTATCTGGCTTGTTCCAACAATTGTCTTGCTCATCACTCTTGCAATTGTGCATGAACAAATTCATCATAAGAAGTGGTTGCAAACCAGTATTGTTTTTCTGCTTATGATTGCATTATGGCTTTGTTTGTTCTGGGGCATTGCTGTTTTCTAGTTCAAATTGTATAATTCCATTGCAATACACCCCTTTATGTAATGGTACTGGACGCCATGTGTCTTGCACAAGTGTTGCTTCAAGCCATGCTGCAAGTTCTTGAGGATTTCCTATGGTTGCTGAGAGTCCAATGATTTGTGCATGAGGCGTGATTTGTCGCAAAAGTGTAATCAAAATTTCTAGTGTCGGCCCCCGTTCAGTGTCATTAAGCAAGTGAATTTCGTCAAGAATAACACAGCCTATTTGCGTAAGCCATGAAGCATGGTGTCGTGTGAGACTGTCAAGTTTTTCTGCAGTGCAAATGATCAAGTCATAGTCTGCAAGATACTTGTCTGACGTGTCAAGATCTCCGCTGCTTTGCGTGACCCTGAATGTGTGTTGGTATTTGCGCGTGAAATCTTTGTGCTTATCATTTGCAAGTGCAATAAGAGGCACTATGTACACTGCTTTTTTGTGCTGTTCAAGAATTGTTTTTCCTGAAGCAAGTTCTGCTATCAAGGTTTTTCCTGAGGCAGTTGGTGTACAGATAAGCAAATTTTTCCCTTCAAGCAAACCTGCCTGTATTGCTTTTTCTTGTGCGGGTCTGAATTGTAGGATTCCTTCTTTTGAAAAAACTTCTTTGAGTTTCTCAGGCAATTCAACATCTGCAGGGTTCATAAGAAAACAAAGAGGGTTTAGCTTAAAAAGGTACGGAACTGAAACCATGCCTCACTTTAGTATACCCTTTTTTTCTTACTTTTTTGCTGTTGCTGGAGAAAGTTGTTCGCCATCTACTGCAAGCTCGATTTTTTGTGATGGATTGTATAGATTAAAATAATCTCCTTCTGCAACCAAAATATTTGATTTGCCTTGACTAATGTAAGGTTCTGCGTTTTCTCTTGTGACAACAATAATTGGTTCGCTGCCTGCGCGTATGACATGATTAAATCGTCTTGCTTCAGCAGAAACAATACCAAATTTGCTTGCATCCTCTACCATGACCACTCCTTCAGGAAATAGTGTTGTTTCAAAATAATCTTTTTGAGGCAGTATTTTTGCGGGGTTTTGTATTCCAAAATCTTTTCCAAAATCACGTTGTAAGTAATAGCCTAAACGTTCAAACATTTTTCTTCTTCCTGCATCAAAAGACATTATGAGCTGCACATTATTTTTTCCAACATTTGCAAATACGTCTGCTTCTGGTTTAAGAGTGTGATCAATGGCACATTCTCTCCCTTGCGGAGTTAGGGTGCATTCCATTCCTTTTGCGCGCACATACATACCTCCAAAAGGCATAAGATCAAAATGTTCTGAAAGACTTGAATAAAAAAACACTAGACTAGTACGGGGTGTTGCGTAAGTGATTGTTTTTTCTCCAATAAAAAGATTGTCTGTTGAAGCATTAAAATGCTCAATGCCAATAGAAAATCGAAAAATACGTTCATTGCCTTTTAGTTTATAGACTTGCACAAATCGCTCATTGCTTCCAATAGGAACAGAAGGTGCTGCTAAAATTGCTGATTTTTTTTCAGGACCTTGAAGAATAATTGGTTTTTGAGGTTCTTGAAGAGAAGTATGCTGTTGATTCGTACACCCACCAAACAGTGTACCTGACAATGCAAGCACAAGAGCTGCAAGATTGCGTATCTTTGTTGTCTTCACAAAGAAAACAATACAAACATTTGTTTTTAATTCATTTGACATAAATAATGATCCAAAAGTTTTGTTTGACACAACGATTATGGAGCACTGCAATATCACAACAATTTTACTACACACAACATATTCAAACAAAAATCAGGCATCATATTTTCCGTAACTCATTTATACCAGCATCGCACAATACTCTTAAAAAAAGAGGCGTGTCATGCAACAAAATAAAGTATATCTCAGTGTTCTAGTAATTTTGATTATTGGCATTGTTGGTGTTGCGTGGCAGGTTACCTCAAGTCAGCGTCCAGTACTTGAAATGCCTGCTCAAACAGCAGAACCTTCTACACAAGTATCAACAAAAGAAGTGCCTCTTTCCGCACCAAAACCTGTTCAACAACCACAACCGCCTGCACAGCCTAAACAAAGCCCAGCACCTGAACCGCTTCAGTCTTCACCCGCTACAACACAATCAGCACCTCCTTCCTTACCACAAAGTGCACAATCTACGCCTGCTTCAGCAACCAACCATTCATTACTGACTACACCAACAAACGAGTTTGTTGAGGAGGTTGTTATTATTTCAGATGCTGATTTTAGTCCTAAGCAAGTCAATATTCAGGCAGGTCAGAGTATTCGTTGGGAGTATCCCAAAGGATCTCGTAAGCACATGTTGAGCTTTAGAAATTCTCAGCTTCGTTCAACACTGTTGTCTCCAGGCCAGTCATGGACTCACCAATTTAATGACTCAGGCGATCTTGACTATATTAATGCAGTATTTCCTTTCATGAACGGTAAGGTTGTGGTTGGTTAAGTGAGTTCATTACAGATTTTTTCAAGAAAAGTATCTGCTCCGCGCACTAAAACTGTTGTGCCTACTTCATACTCTGACTGATAATGATTTATTCATAACTATTCTCATTTGAATTCTTTTTTCTCATCTGCCATAACAGCAAAAGCACACCAATCACTAGCACGCTATCTGCAACATTAAATGAGGGCCACCAGCCTATGCTGATAAAATCAGTAACTGCACCAAATAACAATCTGTCAACCAGGTTTCCTGTTGCTCCGCCAAGAATGAGTGCCCATGCAGTCCAATATTCTTGAGACAGTTTTTTTGCATGCACTCCAAGTAAGACTATCACAACTGTTGCTATAAGACTAAAGAACCAGTTTGTGCCTTGGAAAAAACCAAATGCTACTCCTGTGTTGGTTGCATGCGTAATTGCGACGTGAGCCCATCCTTTGCTTGCACCCATAGGCACATACTCACGCACAAGGGCTTTTGTGATTTGATCAAGAATAAGCACGCTTCCTGCAATCAACCAATACAAAAAAAAGGGGTTGTACACAGGCTTTTTTTGCATTAATAGTTCCACCGCGCTGCTGTAGACTTATTGCTTGGCTGTGCTGGTTCTCGTGATGCATCATCTGCCATTTGCTCAATGCGTGCAAGCCTGACAGAAACATTGTCAAGAAGTGCTTTAATCGTGTCTAGCTTTGCAGAGATAAGCTGAGCATCTGTATTTTGCAAGGATTGACCAAATGAAGTGGGTGCTTGCGGTGCGCTTATGCCAGAATTTATTCCTGAGCTAATGGTTGCTGCACCAACTGGCTCAAGAGAAGGTGGTTTTGCAAGTCCTTCTTTAAAATCAAACGCGCCTATTCCTCCAAAACTTTCAGTAAGTCCTAGTCGTTCACCTAGATTTGGCATGGTGACTTGTTCTTCTTGTTTCCAAAATTTGAGTTTGTCAAGCATACCTTGTACGCACGAGGACAAGGATTTAAAGGTTTTCTTTTCTGAATGATACTCTCAGAAAGTTTCTTCTCCCCAGCTTTATTTCTTCTCCTAAGCTTTAAATACACATACGTTTACTCATTTTTTGTCAGGTGAGTTCATGCGTGAAGTAGTTAGTGATAGACAAATTTCTCTTGAAGGTCTTGTGAAAGTTCCTTTAAAGACCTCAATGCCTGTGAAAAAGTTTTGCAAAAAGCTTTGGCGTTACGGTGCTGCAACAATTGTTCTTGATTCTTCTGCATTTATTAGGTATGAGCAAGATTTGATTTTTCTTCATGATGAACTTTGTGCTCTGGAGAAAAAAGAACACCACATTATTGTGCCCTATAGTGTAGTGAAAGAAATTAAAATTCCGGGTCTGGTGAAACCTGAATGGCACACAACTATTGAATGTCAAGAAATTCATAAATATGCGCCAAAGGCAAGAGAATACTTGAGTCATTCAAGAAAAATGCAGGTTCATGACTTGTTTATGCCTTTTATTATTAAGTTTTTAGAAGGAAATCCTTATGCGATGTCTGTTGATGAAACAAATTTGCTTCACCAAAAACGTTCCTTTATCGCAAGAGTGTTGGGTGATGATTTTAAGGTGTTGCTTCAACGTAATGGTGCTGCAAAAGCGTATGACTTGCTTCAAAAATTCAGGATTTCCGAAACTGATACTGCAGTTATGGCCGCAGCAATAAGCGCGTGCGAAAGAGGTGCAAGCGCAGTGCTTATTGGAGCACGTGACTGGGACTTGCAAGATGCAGTTAAAGCTGCGCATGCTGAGTACTCAATGTTGCATTATGTGAAAGCAGGAAATGGCTCAGAGGTTCTTGGAAAAAAATGCACGTAACACTCCCCTGACTGCCCAGATTCCTGTTCTGAAAAATTCAAGTGTGGTAAGAGGTCGTGAGCTTACCTGTACCTTTCCTTTTTTAATTGCCTGAATTACTGAAGAATTTGTTTTTTTTGATTGAATAATGCTACGTATTGTGCCAAATTGCGTGAGTTTATGGGTGTCTGAACTGCCAACTACTGGTTTGTTGTGAGCTTGCGCAAGTTGTACTGCTTTTTTATTAAAATTACAGTAATTGGTGTAAAAGTGCGTGAATTCTATGGCATCAAACAAGTTTATGTACTGTTCTGCAAGCTTGCCTAAACAAGAAGGTAATACATAATAAATGTGAGGTGCTATAACAAGTGAGTTTTTCGTACGCTTTTTCCATACTGCAATATCCTCAAAGGTTTTTATGCGATTCAGTTCTTTGTTGGTGATATTATACAAAAGCACGTGTTTTCCTTGAAGTGTTTTTTCTGCTCCTGGAATAAGAAGTATGCCTTTGCGTTTGGCGTACTGAGAAATTTTTTGTGAATACACCACGATATCATGACACGTAATTGCCAAGATGTCATAGCCTCTGAGTGCTGCATGATCAATGAGTTCTTCAGGAGAGTAGGTTAGAGGATCTCGTACATCACCTTTGCAATGTAAATGAAGATCTGCGATAAGCATGTTCATTTTTCATATCTAAAGGATATAAATGTTGTGAAAAACAAGTTGAAGAATGGATCAGTGCTCAATAATCTCAATTCTCGGATTTTTGCCTGACTGTAGTTTACAAGTCCCTCCTATGGGAAATGTGAACTGCGGGAAAGTGTGTCCAAAGTCGCAGTTTGCAATAACTGGTATTGTATGAAGTTCTGGTTTTGAATGTATCATGTGAATAAGTTGTCTATTATTAATTTCTGCTTTGCTTCCAAACCGCCCAAACACAATTCCTTGCACATGTTTGAATCCTGCTGATTGCATAAGTGATTGAAGCATGCGATCAAAGATACCAAGTGTTGCTTCTCCTTCAACTGTGCTTGTTTCCTCTAAAAAGAGTATGTAAAGAGGGATGCTGGTGAAATGAAAACTCCCGACCAACCATTTCTCACGACAGCTCAAAAGTTGCAAGTTACTTGCAACCAAACTCAAGTGTGGTTTCGTAGGTCTGCAACAAGTTGCAGCCAAGCGGGGTATGAAACAATTTAAAAAAATAAGAAAGAAAAATAAAAAACATTCTTCTCACTTTTTCTTTTTGTCTTTTTCCTTTACCACTTCTGCATCAACGACTTCTGGTTGTTCTGGAGTGCCTGGACCTGTTTGTTCAGCGCCTGGCATTCCTGCTTCGCCTTTTTCTTTTGCAGCTTTTTGGTACAGCTCTGTTGCTGCTTTGCCTGCCACTTCAGTGAGTGCTTCCATTTTTTTCTTGAGGTCTGCCACGTCGCGTTCTTTTGCAGCAAGGGCTTGCTTAACAGAGTCAAGCTTTTCTTTAAGCTCGTTAAGTTCTTTTTCTGAGACTTTGCCTTCAAAGTCTTTCATTGTTTTTTCTGTGCTGTACACCAGTGTGTCTGCTTCGTTGACGGTTTCTATTTCTTCTTTTTTCTGCTTGTCTGCATCAGCAAAGTCTTCTGCTTGCTTACGCATGCGTTCTACTTCTTTTTCATCAAGCTTGTTTGGTGCAGTGATGCGCATGCTTTGTTCTTTGTTTGTGCCAAGGTCTTTAGCAGTCACGTGCAGTATACCATTTGCATCAATGTCAAAGGAAACTTCTACTTGAGGAATCCCTCGTGGTGCTGATGGTATGCCTATGAGGTCAAACTGTCCCAAGACTTTGTTATCAGTGAACATGGCGCGTTCTCCTTGCGCGATTTTTATGGTCACCGCAGTCTGGTTATCTGTTGCAGTGCTAAAGGTTTGGCTTTTCTTTACTGGTATTGTGGTGTTTCTGTCAATGAGTTTCGTGAACACCCCGCCAAGTGTTTCTATGCCTAAACTTAAAGGTGTGACATCAAGCAGGAGTATGTCTTTTATTTCTCCACCAAGCACTCCTCCTTGAATTGCTGCACCCATTGCCACGCATTCCATGGGGTCTATGCCTCGTGCTACTTTGTCTTTGCCAAGCCATTGTTCTACTGATTGCTGGACTGCAGGCATGCGCGTTGGTCCTCCGACAAGGATGACGCGCGCAATCTTATCAGGACTTAATTTTGCATCGCCTAATGCTTGATCTACGCTTTTCTTGCAGCGCTTGATCAAAGGGTCTACAAGCTGCTCAAGTTGTGCTCGAGTGAGCTTCATTTGTAAGTGTTTTGGCCCTGCATTTGTTGCACTGATAAAGGGTAGGTTGATGTCTGTTTCCATGACTGTGCTGAGTTCTATTTTTGCTTTTTCTACTGCTTCACGCACGCGCTGAACTGCAACTGCATCATCATTCAAATCAACGCCTGTTTCTTCTTTAAAGTGTTTCATGACCCAATTGATGAGGGTATTGTCCATGTCTGTGCCACCAAGTTGTGTGTCTCCACTAGTTGACTTGACTTCAAACACTCCTTGACCAAATTCCATGATGGTAACGTCAAGTGTGCCTCCGCCAAAATCAAAGACTAAGATGGTGTGTTCTTTGTCGCTTTTGTCAAGGCCATATGCAAGTGCTGCTGCAGTTGGTTCATTAATGATGCGTACCACATCTAGTCCTGCAATTGTGCCTGCGTCTTTTGTTGCTTGTCGTTGGTTGTCATCAAAGTATGCTGGCACAGTGATGACTGCTTTGGTGATTGACTCGCCGATAAATGCTTCTGCATCACGCTTTATTTTTTGGAGTATGAGTCCTGAAATTTGTGGTGCAGTGTATTCTTTACTGTGAACACTATACTTGAAGTTTGTACCCATTTTTCGTTTTGCTGCCATGATAGTTCCTTGAGGGTTGCTAATTGCTTGGCGTCGTGCTGGTTCTCCAACAAGGAGCTGGTTGTCTTTGGTAAATGCAACAATGCTTGGGAATGCTTTGCCATAAGCCGAGCTTCCTTCTGCGCTTGGAATAATTACTGGTCTGCCTGCTTGCAGTACTGATGCTGCTGAGTTTGATGTTCCTAAGTCAATTCCTATGATTTTTTCCTTTGCCATGTTGTTCCTCCGGTTGTGCTGCAATGCTTACTTTTGCGCATCTGAGCACTATATTTTTGAATGTGTAGCCTTTTTGTAATGTTTCTAAAATCATGCCTTCTGGTTGATTACTTGGTTGTTGGAGCAGGACTTCATGTTTGTAGGGGTCAATCATGCCTTTGCAAGGTATTTCTGCAAGTCCTTCTTCATGAAGTGTTTTTTTAAATTGCTGAAATACCATGTTCATGCCTTGCTGGAATTCTACAAAAGATTGTGTATTTTGTGAAATATTTTCTCGTGTATCTTCAGCTTTTTGTGAATCTTTTTTTGTGTGTTCTGTATGTTGGTTAGCCTGTTGATTAAGTGCTCGCTCAAAATCATCAAGTGTGTTAAGCAATTTTGCCATGAGTCGCGATGCACCGAAATTTTGGAGTTCTGCGCGTTCTTTGGTTGTGCGTTTCATGAAGTTTTCAAAATCTGCTTGTAAACGTTTGAGATGTGCAGTGTAATCTTCTATTGTTTTATCACGTTCTTGAAGTTGGTGCTGAAGTTGTGTGACTTGTATAGTTGAATCTGGCCTGCTTATTTTTGAATCAGAAACTTCTGCTGCAGGCATTTGTGCAGGTATGTGTACCGCAGGCACCTGTGAGTTGGAATTAAGTGTTGCTGGTTCAGTTCCTTGTTCATTTTTTTTTGGTTGTTGCATGTTCATTTGTCTTCCCGAAACCTGAATACAGTTCATACCAGATAAACTTAGTAGTCTTGAAACATTACTTATATATAAATATTGTGGTTTTGAAACAAAAGTTTTA
>JAHFOI010000035.1 GCA_023266895.1 Candidatus Woesearchaeota archaeon | reverse complement strand
GTTTGTTTGGATCGCACGTGCGCTCTCGCACGGCGTCAGCACAGCGCGCAGAAATATTCTCACGATTCATCGCCTACAATATCGGTGCAATAATTCTCACGACTTTCTACAGAGCCCATCAAAACTGAAATTTATAAAAAAAAAACATTATTCTTTGGCTCCACCAAAAAAACTATCTTCGCACCATTATCGCAAACGCACAGGCGGTATAACTCCTAATCTTTTTTTCCAATTATTTCTCAACCATGAAACAACTGGAGCACTTGTAAATGCCATGATATTAGTTACCTCAAACGCGCGCAATAATTGATCAAGATCTGCGCCAGCATGGCTAATGATGTTGGCGTACACAGGATACCAAAAACCAACAAACAGCACTGCTTCAGTAGTGTACGCACCTATTTTTTGCGTGAAAGTTTCGCGTTTTTTTGGAACACCTAATGCATGAAACATGAAGTCTAAGTACTTGCCATACAGTCCACCAAATAGAGTATTCATAGGAATAGATGCTGCGCGGGATTGTACGCACTGCCATCCTTGCAAGCCAATATAGCCCAGCTCAAACGCAGTGCCAACAGTTAGTCCATAGGTAATACTTGCCAAGGTGTCTGCAGCAAATGATTTGATTTTTTGAGTCCTAGTGTGAGTTTGCGCTAGTTCTGCTTCAAGATCCCAAACCTGATTTGATTTGTTTAGTTCAGAACAATATGCTTGCAATGAGCTCAATTCTTTTCCACCACTCAATCCAGTGTCATTCACGTACATAGCACCATGCGTCGATAGTTGTTTTTAAGGCTCGTGTAGAGAAAAGCAGGCATTTAAAAACACGCATGCCGAAACCTTTAAAAACAGTGTCTTTCTGCATGCGCTTATGAACATGTACCAGCACGTGGCAGAGCTTTGGGAGCAACCTAAGGAAAATCTTGGCCCATTATGGAAAGAACGCTTGATTGCGTGGCGTCGAGAACCAGTTACATTACGACTTGAACGACCAACACGCATTGACCGCGCGCGAAGCTTAGGATACAAAGCAAAAAACGGAGTGCTCGTGGTGCGTCAGCGTGTCTCAAAAGGACCTCATCGTCGCACCTGGGCAGGCGGTAGACGATCAAAAGCAATGCGTACCATTAAGGCATTACGCAAAAGTTATCAAGTGATTGCTGAAGAACGCGCAAACAAGTCATACGTGAACTGCGAAGTCCTGAACAGCTACTGGGTTGCACAAGACGGCCGTTTTTACTGGTATGAAGTTATTCTCATTGATCCACTGCATCCTGAAGTCAAGGCTGACAAGCAACTCTCAGGAATTACTGGCAGAGGAAGAGCCTCACGAGGAATGACCAGTGCAGGCAAGAAAATGCGAGGACTGCGTTGGAAAGGCAAAGGTGTAGAAAAAGCACGCCCTTCACGCCGTGCAAACTTACGTAGGATGTGAACATGAAAAAGAAAACGCCTACTAAGAAAAAAGCAGTCAAGCCTGAAAAAAAACCTGAAAAGCACGAAGGCGAAGAAGAAGTTGAAGAAAAAGAGCAAGATGAAGACCACACATTTGATGAAGTTCTAAAAGAATTCACGCCAGACGACGAAGAAGGCGATGAAGATGTTGAAGACACAGAAGAAGGAAGTGTTAGTGACGGGTTTGAGTAAGAACCTAACAAGTCTAAAAATAGCGTGTGAGATTTCTGAGTAAATTAATTATGTTAGCGTACTCTCAAGACTTGATGCTGCAGTCATAGGAGTTGTTAGTTCAGAAGGTAGTTGGACAGACTGCAAAGCCTGAAACATTCTTTTATTAATTCCCTCTTCGCTTAGGTCTTCAGGTTTCAAACCAATAAGAAAACCATATTCAAGAGCAGCGTGAACACTCAGATCATTTCTTTTGTTCACAAGTCTTTGTGTTTCTCTAAGCAGGAGATATGCTTCACAACCACTGCCTTCCTTTGCTAAATTACCTGCTGATAACAGGTTAAGACCTGCAGCAACAAGATCAGTTACCTCAACAGCACGCTGTGTAACAGGTATTTTTTTCACAAGCCTTTGTGCCATTGCATAATTAGCACGAAGTATGTCGTACGGGTTTGGAATTAACATAAAGAAAAAAAATTATGTCAGCACTGCATCAGCAATTGATGCAACTTCTGCAACTTTACGGCCTCGTCTAGTGTCTTGCCATTTGGCTGAGCGACCTTGCTCTTTTGCGACATATATTCCATGACCTCTTGCAGTTAAATTTTCTGCAGTCAAGCCGTACTGCCTGCTCCTCTTTTGTGCATTGCACAATTCTGCTGCTTTTTTACAAACATCAGAGCCATAATTTCCCAATTGAAGTTTTGCACTTTCAATAACTTGCTTAGGAATTCTAACAAGTTCGGCATCAGTTGTTTCATCAAGTCCTTTTAGTGTTTGAAGAGCGTTATTTCTTGCAATACCTGCAGTAAGCACTCTGACAACCACTTCTTTATTTTGGCCGTTATACTTTTCTGCTAAATGGTAGGCAAGTGTTCTTGCTTCTACAAAATACTTTTCCGCTTCATTTACTTGTTCTTCACTCATTTCTTCACCTCGTATCTATTCAGGAATTTGAAAAAACAATAAGGGGGTTAATAAGGATTTCGGTGGTGATTTTTGAAATGAGAAAGAAACTATTAAACCTTAGAGAAATGCTTTGGCAATTGTTGCCCTGCACTTTTCTGCTCAGGAAAAACAACGTGCGATGAAACTGAAAAAAATGGTGTCCGCACGTTTTTTTCTCACAACAAAAAGAAGAAAGACTATATGCGCCAAGCCATCACGAAAAAGTTCAGTTTTTCACCGATCGCTAAAAAACGTTGGCAGCTATTCGGCTCTGTCCTAAGTCTCGGTTTTGACCTCACCCATTCTGCCGTGCTCGCAAACCTTACACAACCTTTTTCGCCCTACAGCCTCGATGTCATCACTTTGTTCTGAGCACCTACTCATTAACGTTCGTAGGAGTTCTCGGGCAGGCACGCCATGAACCACAACCTGCTCGCACCGAAAAAGAGGCAGAATGGTACACGTAGGACAGAGCCCAGCTATTCTTTTCCTTTTTGCTTATTCCTGCCACGCTGTTCTACTTTTTCCAGACGAGAAAGAACTGCATCACTCTCAGGAAGAGTTTGTGCATATGCTGCAATGATGTCTTTCCACGACCGACTGAAGTGCTCATGGTGCTTGGATTCCAATGCGCGTGCAAGAAGATGTAAATCGCATGCTCTATCTTCTGGTTTTTCTGAAAAGAAACTCAAGCCAAAATCTATCAGATGAATTTTTCCATTGCTATAAATCATGTTTGAAGTGGTCAGATCTGCATGCACAATGCCTGCTTTGTGTAGCTCAGCAAGTAAAACACCTATTTCTTTTGCATGCTCAAAAGTGAAAATATCTCTGAGTTTTTGTCCCTCAAGAAAACTCATGCTAATGCATTCTTTATCATCAGAACTAATGAATCTTGGCACAGGAATGTTTGTACTGCTGAGCTTTTTTAAGACCTTAACTTCGCGTCTGGTACGCTGGGTTCTCAAGCGTTCGTCAATAAACGCAAGACGGTATGCTTTTACTGGTCTTCTCTTGAGTACAACAAGTCCATCGCGTTCAATAACTGCTTCTGCGCCATTACCAATAATTTCTGACATGCGAGGTTAAAAGAGGCAGTGGTTTAAAATGCTGTTGGAATGCTATAATTCAAGACGTTCTTGCATTACACGCGTGCCAAGATACCGTTCAATGTCGCCTTTGCACACTATTCTGAGGCGTTCTTCTTCTGCAAATATAAGCAGGTGTGTTGGCAGCATTCTTGTCACAGTACGGGAGACTTGTCCATTGTAGCAAACAAAAAAATCTAAATCTTCATCTGTATTACTAATTTCTTTATGTGCACCTAAAATAAGTGCTTCTGGTTTAAGAACTGCAGTACAGTCTACTCTATACAGCACACCAACACCTACTTGATATAGACTTGCTCCAGCTATACTTCGCAATCCTTCAATTCTGTTAATGTTACTAATCGCACCTTTTACTGCAGTTTCTACAGAATCACCAACTGCACCTCCTGCTTCTAAAGATGAAGAAATGTAGAGTTTTACAGGAAAAGGAATTCCTTCACGCATTGTACGCATTTCTTTTAGGGTCTGTCTGAGAGAATCTTGCATTTGCTTATTGTGCTACTTCAACTTGCTCTTGAGAAGGTTGTTCTTGAGCATTTTCTTCTTGGCCAGGTTGATCTGTTACAGATGCTTCTGGAACATGAATTTCTTGTTCTTCATCAGCTTCTTCGGTTTTTTCAACAACAGGCTGCTTGGCAAGAGCTTTTGCTGCACTAACTTCTTCAGGTGTTGCTTCACCAAGTAAATGGAATTGTCGTGCTTCGCATACTGCAAGAGGATATGTTTTTTTCACACCTTCTTGAATTGCTTTTTGAATTTTACGCTGCACAATCGCCATGATTGCTTCATGATAGGTCTGATTTGCAAGGAATGCACTGGCTGCTTTGCGTGCTTGTCGTCGCACTTCTGAAGTTATGCCACGCGTTGCTCTGCTGCGCGTGACCATGAGTAATTTTATCCTCACCTTTTTTGCATCACTTGTTACTGCAACAAAAGAATCATCAAGTTTTTCCCTGCTTTTACGCACAAGCTTTTTGAGGGCTGCAGGAAGCCATTCCATGCCAAGAATATCAGTTGTGCATGCACCTTCTTTCATACCCGTGATTTTGTAGCGTGCATTTAATGCTTGCTGACTAGGATCATTTGTGACAATGACCATGCTGGCAAACACGTGTTTTCCCACTGCATCCTGAGGTTCTGCAACAAGAGTCTCGCACAGCAATGCCTGACCCATGAATTCTGGAGCACGAACTGGAGTCCATACCTTCTTCTTAACAACAGTTCCTGCTTTCTTTGTTGCTGACATATCCTTCTTGAAACAAAGGCTGTGTTTTTAAAGCTTGTGGGGCGCAAGAGAATTTCTACAAGAAAAAAACGAAGAATACTAAACGCCGGCGCTGGGACAGACTCAACTTCGGTTTCGTAGTGCTCAAAAATGATTTATATTTTTGGCATCTGCTCAGCATCTTCGCAGTCTTGCAAGTTACTCGCAACCTTTCAATGTTACGACTTTACCGCCATAAAACCGAAACATTTTTGAACCCAGATATCATTTCTGATACCGATGTTTCAGATCGGCGGCTTAACCTGATTCACCTACGCCGGCGTTATTTTTTTTTATGATTTTCTTTTTTAAGTGTGTTTAGGAGAAAAAACCCAAAAGGTAACGAAAGTTCCGTAATGTTTACGATAAAAACAATAGGTTTTCGAAAAACTGTTCTCTTTCACAACTTTTTCCGGAAGAAACCGAAAAAAAAACACTCCGACCAGTACTTTCCTACAATCTTTAAAAAGCACTTCACACGAGAACGCGTATGGCTGGGTTGTGGAGTGGTGGTTTTGTCGCACTTGCTGTGCTAGCATTTAGTATCATTGGAGGCTTGTTTGTTGCAAATGCAGTGCAGGCAAGTCGTGAATGCAGTTTGAACAAAGACTGTGGTGTGACTAACTATTGTGGCAGTGATTTTAAGTGCCATGAATACCCTCAGCAAGTGGTGTACAAAGCAGATTATCAAATGCCTGCACTGATCATTGGGATTGCGATGGTGATTTCAGTAATTTTATTGAAAAAAATAAAGGGATAACATGCCTGTTGACTTGCACATGCATTCAAAGTGTTCTGATGGAATGTTAGGCTCTGCTGAGCTTGTAAAATCAGCACATCATGCAGGAGTGAGTATACTTGCACTCACTGATCATGACACTGTACAAGGCGTACAACGAGCAATAGAAACAGGAAATACATTAGGCGTACAGGTTATTCCTGGGATAGAACTTTCTACAGTTTATACTCCTGATGAAGAAGTAAGGAAGAAGTATGGCTTGGAAGAAAAAGCATACCCTTTACACATTCTGGGTTATGGAATTAATCATGAATCTAAAGGCTTGTTACGTGTTTTGGAACAACTTCGCGCAATTCGTGAAACACGCTTGACTACTATCTGTACTAACATTAATAAAACTCTTGAAGAAAAACTTATTGATGTTGAAAATGCATTAGAGTGGGTTAAAGAAAACTGTGAAGGACCACCAACGCGGCCTGACCTTGCACAATATCTTGTTGAAAAACGTTTTGTAAGCACCACACAAGAAGCATTTGACAAATGGCTTGTACAACACAATGTTCCTGTACAAAGCATAAGTTCTGCTGAGACATTTGCGCTCATTCATGCACTTGGCGGTATTGCAGTGCTTGCGCACCCTGGGGAAGAATATTACTCTGTGAGAAAAATGTGTGCAAACCCTGATGCTCAAAAAGAAATTCTTCTCAAACTTTTTGCTCAAGGACTTAATGGTGTGGAAGTCTATACTAAAAAGCATTCTCCTGCATACATTGGTTTTCTTGAAGAAATTTGCAAGCAAAACAACTGGCGTGCAACAGGCGGTTCTGACTTGCACAAACCAGCACCTTTTGGCACCGATACCTTTACGTCGTTTCCTGATGAAATAGTGTTAGGTGATGTTCAGAATTTCTCAAGAGGAGTTTTGGACAAAATATATGACAAGCGTCGCCTGTATACAGATATTCCTCAGGGAGTGCACGTGTACTATGCTACAATCCCTCAAGGAACACTTCCTTCGGATAGTTTGTATGATGAGAACGGAAAGAGTATTCCTGGAAGAATGCGGGCCGCACGAGAGTACATCAACACTGCACTTCTATCAACTACTGCAGAACACATTTCAGTACCTCATTATGAACTATCACAGTCTGCTTCTGATGGAGAAAATCTGGCCAGAGAATTGTGTACAAGAATTCCTGAAGCTCGTGCGAGAATCATGCCTGTTACAGTCAAGAATGGCAAGTTGTTTTTTTGGCGAGTGATTAATGTGCCTGATCTGAGTTACTTTTTATTACCACTCCAAGAACTGTCTGAGCATTGTAGAATTGCAATGGATTTTCCTCACCTCGTGCATGCTGCAAGAATGTGGGAGTATGAACTTAAAGGCAGAGTTGAATAATGAGAAAGGTTTAGCTGCTTGTTTTTTCTTCAGCCTTCTTCATAAGAATACTACAGCGCGGGCAGTAACCACGTTTTTCGCTGGTTAAATTGCATCGTGTACAAATAAAGGTCAAGAGAACCACCTATGTACTGCAGGAGTGCATACTTATTTAAAGCTTTCCCTGCTCAAGAAGACAGATGAACAATTCTGAGGCGGGCAATGCAAATCACTCTTGACACGAAAAAATCATTGGAACAAAACGCCGAAACCTATTTTGAACGCGCAAAAAAAGCACGAAAAAAAACTCAAGGCGCACGTGACGCAGTACTTCGGCTCAAAGCACAGATTTCTGAGCTTGAATCAAAACAAGAACTTGCAGTTCAAACAGCGTTAACTCGTATTCGTGCAGCAGAAAAACCGAAAAAAACTAAAGAATGGTTTGAGTCATTTCACTGGTTCATATCAAGTGATGGATTTTTGTGCGTTGGAGGCCGTGATGCAGTAAGCAATGAAATCATGATCAAAAAACACACCTTAGCGCACGACATAGTATTTCATACTGAAGCGCCAGGCAGCCCTTTCTTTGTTATACTCACCCAAGGCAAACCAGTGCCTGACACAACCCTCCATGAAGTTGCACAATCAACTGCTGTTTTTTCTCAGGCATGGCGCAATAGTATAACTGCAGTTGAGGTGTACTCCGTACTCCCAGAACAAGTAAGCAAGACTGCAAAAGCTGGAGAATATCTGAGTCGCGGTGCATTCATGATCACAGGCAAACGCACCTACTTCACTGTTGCTGCAACTGAAGTAGGAATTGGCAAAACTCACGATAACAAAGTCATGTCAGGACCAGTATCAGCAATTCAAAAACATTGCGCAACACTTATTCTCGTGAAACCAGGAAGGCAAAAAACCACTTCACTTGCAAAGTTTATTGCAAAAAAAATTGGCATTACTGATATGAATGAAGTTGTTGCAGCACTGCCTGCAGGAGGATGCGATGTCACAAATTAACAAACTAAAAAAACGAAGCCATGCATTAGAGGCAACAGTCCACGTGGGAAAAGAAGGCATCACACCAGGACTTATTGTGCATTTAAAAAAACAACTCATCACTAAAAAACTCATCAAAGTACGCTTGCTTTCTGGATTGCGCGAAAAGAAAAAAGAACTTGCCACACAACTTGCCAAAGAATGCAATGCAACACTTGTGCGCTGCGTGGGATTTGTCGTGGTACTGTCAAAAAGGTGAATCACCCAATCGCAGCAGAGCGGTGGGGTTTTCTTTCCGAATAAAGAAAAGGCAGCCAAAAAAGTACAAAGAAGGCAGAACCACTCTCAGCCAAGCATCAAAAGAAGCAGAGCTTTCACTCTGGGACTTTCAGCAATATCTTATGGCAAAAGGATACGTTTCTTCCTACTCTATTGAAGACCTGCAAGAAGAACTTGAAACAATTCAAACCTGAACCAAAACCGAGCAATAAACATTTATATACCACACTTCTCAATCCTCACAAAAAGAGGTTTCCATGACTGCAGGCAGCAAGCGCTTGATTGAAGCAGATTTTACCACAGCTAAGTTTAAGGCATTTAAGGCAGAAATTGGTGCAAAAGCCAAAAAGTCTGGCAAAAAAACTGAAGAACTGCTAAAAGAAGAACTAAAAAATCTTGCTAATGACAAAGCAGAAAGTTTTGCTGACCACGACGTGCTTGAGATTGTAAAAGACCAGCTCGTTACTGTTGATTATCCCAAACCACTGCAAAAATATTATTTAGTATACGAAACACCTCACGAAGCAATTGAACCACTTTATTACAGCATTATTCAAACACTCGGCAGCCTTGGCTATCCCAAAGTTTTGAAAATCACAGACTTGTTCACTGCTTCAGAACACTCTAGTTTTTGGGGCAGTGCAGCACAACGACTTGGCATTCAACAAGATAAAGTCATGACTTTTTTAGCAACCATAGGCAAGCTCGTGAAAGACTTATTTCAGCTCGTACGCGAAATGCGCTGGATTGATGAACGCCTGAACTTTTATGAAGGAGTGAAACAAAACTCTGAAGCAGCAGAAATAACTCTCAAAGGCATATGGGTTGACTTAGTTGATGGCGTTGGTCCTGGAGGGCAAAAAACCAATCAAAACCTGTTCTCCATGGCAACACAACTGCAATTCACCACGCTACCAGACTTTTTCTTTGCCACACACCCAAAAAAATTAGACCAGGTTGACATGCTGGTTGATGGCGTGAAAGGTAATCCAAAAATGCCTGGCTTACCCTGCAATGAAAAAGTCAAAGAAGTGCTCAAGCGCAAACTCTATGCCTATGTGAGCTGGCGTGAAGAAACATACAAAGAACTGCTTTCCCGACGAACATTCACCCTCCATTACCTCAGACAACACAATCAAGTCATACAAATGTACATGAACTGGGTCAAGCCATACCTCAAAGCAGTTGAACGCTTACAAGGCAACACGGCACGATTGGACAATCCAGAAATTGTTGCAGCATTTGAAAGCTCACTTGTAGACATTGAGGTATTAGGAATGCAAATGCCTCAGAAAAACAGCAAAACATATTCCTGCATGCTCATCACGTTTGAGTACCGCTCTCGCCCAACCATGCAGTTTCAGCAAGAATATGCACACAAAGGACCACTGCATTTAGGCGAGACACGCATTGCGTGGCGAGCATATGCGTGGGATTGGGAAACCATCCAAAAATACTTACGCATGCGCTCAAAAGAAGACTACGAATTACTTGCAGCACTTGATTCATCACTCAAAGAAGCCATGGCATCACTTGGTGATAATTTACAAAAATACTTAGACGAAGCATCAAACCGCATCATACCAAAAAAAGAAGAATCCCAAAAACAACAAGTTCCCAACATATTTGAGCCATTTCTTGATGTTGCAAAAGGATTCAAGGAAATGGGCGCACTCTTTATTCCTGCAAAAAAAAGTGGCAAAAAAGATGATTCAGGAGAGAAAAAAACTGCAGAAGGCACTGCTAAAGGAACAACATGGACAAGTTACAAACTTTTTAAGAAAGGCCATGGCATGGCAACATGGTAATCTT
>JAHFOI010000007.1:36715-43064 GCA_023266895.1 Candidatus Woesearchaeota archaeon | reverse complement strand
TCAGCAGGTTCTACTTTTGTTGCAAGCGTTGGTTGAGGTGCTTGTGCAGAAGGTTTAGATTTTTGCAAGGCTTTTTTCTTTTGTTGCACTGCCATAACGTATTCTTGCGGATTTTTGATATTGAGTATGCTTATCTTTTTCTCCTGTGCTTTTGTTATAATCTCTACTCTTTTTCGCATGCCCACTCCTGCACCAATAACTATTCCTTGCGTACGTGGCGTAACTTGCATAAGCTCTGCTACGGTGTGAATGATTTGTGGCACAAGTCCATTTGACCAAAGCCCTTTTACTGCACGTGGCGAGCCCCAACCAGGTTCTACCATTGCGGGCTGACCTCTATATCGGTGACGCATTTTTGAGTGCAATCCATTAGGTTTTCTCCATCCAATAGGTAATGCCATTATTTTGTGACAGTCTTCTCTTTTAAAATGCGGTTTTTTCGCCTTCTTCTTTTTCCGCAATATCAGGAGTGCCTTCATGGCATTCCCTCAACTGGCTGTGATGCCTTTTCAATAACATAAATACCATCCTGGAATACGCGAAGATCTCTGTTTGAAACACGCGTTGCTTGTTCTATGTCTGCTGCGGTTTGCCCTGCGATTTCTTTATCAGGAGATTCTACAAGCACGTGTACACCATCCACTTTAACGGTTACGCCTTTCACGAGTTTTATCACACGAGGAACTTTTTCTCCTAAAAAGTTTTTGATAATAACCTGATTGTTGCTTATGGTGCAAGTCATGGGAAAATGCCCTGAACAGATTTTTAGTTTATACTTGTAGGGTTCTTGAACTCCTTTTATCATGTTATGTATGTGCGCAACTATTGAGTATGCTTTTGCTTTTTCCGTACGCGTTGCACGAGCACAATCAATCAGGATGTTTTCTTTTTCTACCCTGACTTGAACTGTAGGATCACCCAATCGCTTGTGCACCTCATTTTTGGCTCCTTTCATATGAAGCAGGAATCCTTCATATTGTGCAGTGATTCCTTTTGGCAAGGTTATGACTTCATTAATTTTGACTTTCATCAGTAACAATACGCCACAAGGCGTCCTCCTAATTTTTGCGCTTTCGCCTGCTCATGAGTCATAAGCCCTTTTGGTGTTGAAACAATAAGCACCCCAACACCTTTTGCAGGAAGGTATCGTTTCTCAAACTTTTCATATTTTGAGAGAGAAACCGTAAATCGTGGCTTAATGGCACCACACTTATTGATGTTGCCCAATAAAAATAACTTCAGGATTGTACCTTTACTTTTACTTAATTCTTCTGTAGTCCCAATGTAGCCATGCTCATTAAGAATTTTGAGTGTTGTTCTGAGAAGCTTGCTTGCAGGTTGTATAATTACTTCGCGCCTTCCCAAATTTTCCTGGTTAAGCATGTTTGATAATGCGTTTGCAATAGGGTCATTAAGCATGTGTGTATTCCTCAGCTAAACTTTTTAAAGCCTATGTTCATGGCGATTTCACGAAAGCAACATCGACACAGTTCAAGCCCATACTTACTAATGTGCCCGCCAAACCTTCCACACCGAACGCACCGTTTCTTACTCACTCCAGTACTTCGATCTTTTGGGGCATTATGCTTGATGTATTTTTGCATTGCGATGGGTTTTGCTTTGAGCTGCCGAAATGCTTTTTTCCAGTCTTTGATAGTCATGGGGCACCTTCAATACTTACACTGAACTCTTTTTGCATGAACTCAACAGCTTGCTCTCTAGTTATTTGATGACGTGGAGGTATTGGTTTTACTCTGATCTTTCTTCGTTTAATTCTGAATCCTGGTTTTTCCAGACTTATGCAAACTTCAAGACCAAGCACGCCAAGTTCTGGTTGGTAGGGTACGGAGGGTATATCAATATATTCGTGAATACCAAAAGAAATGTTTCCACGATTATCAAATTGCGACCATGAGAGCTTGTTTGATTTTGCAACTAAAAGCCGTTTGAGAAGCTCTTTTGCAGGTTGCTTTCTGAGCGTGAGTTTACATCCAATTGGTAATCCTGGTCTTAATCCCCATGCAGGAATGCGCTTGTTGGTAACTGTTTTCATAGGTTCTATTCCGGTAATAACTTTGATAAGCTTGACTCCTTTTTCGAGCTTTGCCTGGTCTTTTCCTGCACCTATGTTCAAAGTTACTTTTTCCAGACGTACTGCTTGCATAGGATTCATGGTATCACGCAAATAAGTTTTTTTCTTGTTTCTATACTGGCATCATTTAGTTTACACCAGACTTTTTGTCCATCAACACGTTCAACAACCCCTTTGTTTCCTACATGCTTTCCCTTCATAAGCAGTATGGAGGCTCCTGGTTCAAGAGCAAGATGTTTCACAATGTTTCCTGCAGGCAGTTTCAAAGTAATACTGTCATGGACATGATAATTGTTGTTTGTTGTTTTTGCAGTTCTTCCGCCACTTAATGAGAGCTGATATTCTTTACCCATTGTTTTTTTACCAAGTATTTTGCACACTTTTTCAGAACTACTTCCTGAAATTAAGCAAAGTTTTCCTTTTGTATCAAGCTGGACAACATAGAAAAGCTTTGCTTCTGGAATGCTTAGTGAATCAAAAGATCCCACAGGTAATGCTGGATTCTTAACTCGTTTCTCATCAACTAACACTTTTTTTGTTTTAAGAATGAAACGTACTTCTTTTTGTGTTTTTGCAAGTCCGAGCTGGATAAGCCAGGTTGCCAAAGACATTGAGTCAATTATGGCATGTGATCCTGGACTTGGTTTTTTGATAAACGTTGTTGTTTTACGTTCAATATGCCACGTTGCTGGTGCTGCGTATCGTTTGATATGTCGTTTCATGAGAGTCTCTTCTTGTTGGTTGTATCAAGTTCTTGGATTATGATTTTTGATGCATGAAGCGGATATGTAGTCTTGCTTCCATCTTTTTTTTGCATTTCTATGCCAGTGATGTAAATATGTTCATGCTCTGGATCAACACGTTCTACTTTTCCTGTTTTTCCTTTGAATTGCCCTCTGAGGACTTTAACAAGATCGCCAGTTCGTACTCTGATAGAACGTCTTTTGGTTGAGGCACGCAATGGTTTGGCAAGAGGTGCATGCAAAAATTTGCCTTGCAAGTGCTTTGGCGCATTATGTCGGTACTTACGCTGCTTTGCAGGTTTGGTACTACTCTTCCACAAACTTGACCATTCTTTCATAGGATAATACTGGCAATTTTTGAAACTGCTGGCCAGCGTTCACTCACCTCTTTTGCAATAGGTCCTTTTATCATTGTGCCTTTTGGATTGCCCATGTCATCTTTGATAACAACAGCAGCATTATCTTCAAACTTTACACGCGTACCATCAAACCTGCGTATTGCTTTTTTTTGCCGTACTACAACTGCACCCACGACTTGTTTTCTCATGTCAGGTTTTCCTTCAACAACACTTGCAAGAATGTAATCGCCAATTCCTGCAGCACTCATACGTCCTTTGACTGTTTTAAGATTTTTCACACTAATCACTTTGAGTGTGCGCGCTCCTGAATTGTCGCATGCATGAATGCGCGCTCCGTGAGGCAATGCACGTGGAATAGATGCTTTAAGGGGTTTCATATGGTACCTCCTATTTTTTCAAGGATCACAAAACGTTTTGTTTTACTTAAGGGTCTACATTCTGTAATACGCACACTGTCACCCTCATGCGCGTTGATGCACGCAGGATTATGCGCTTTTACAGTAGTAAGACTTTTTTCGTATCGCTCATATTTTGAAACATACTTTCTGCGCTCCCACTGCACTGTTGCGGTTTGTTGCGCTTTTGTTTGGAGAACATTTCCCACAAAACTTCTTCCTCGTGCTCTGACACTGCCATGCGTGCCACACTTACGATCATTACATTCCATGGTCTGACCTCATAATGATTGTTTCTGGTGCAAATCCAAGTTGGATGAGTGTTTCTTTCATTGTTCTCACATGATTTCCTTGTAGTTCAATTTTGTTTTCTTTGATTGTTCCGCCACAGGCGAATTTAGCCTTGAGTTTTTTGGTGAGCTGCTCAAGATCAATTTCTTTATTGTCAATGCCTTCAATAATGGTGTATACGCGCTGGAACTTGCGTTGTTCAGCTTTGATGGTTATTTTTTGACTTTCTCTGGCAATAGCCTCGCAGACACACAGGTCTTGAGGAAGTCCGCATCGTTCGCATACACTCATGGTTTTTGCTCTTTACCTCCGAGCAGGCTGTTCATGCGCGCTATGGTTCTGCGTATGTGTCTGAGCTTTCCTGGACTTTTTGGGATTGTGCCAATAGCTACCTGAGCGCGTTCTTTCATGAGCTCAAGCGCGAGTTCATTCTTTTTCGTGTTCAGTTCCTGTACTTGCATTGTTTTGAGTTCTTTCCACTTCATGAGGTTCACTCTCTGCTTTTTTAATTGTGATATCATCAGGCAGTTCTATATCGGGCGGCATGATCGCAACCTGAATACCAACAGTTCCTGATTTGAGCTGAGCTGATGCTATTGCTCTATGAACGCTGACAAGCGATATGTTACCTGACTTTTTAAGATAGCCCTTGTAAAATCGCCAAGTTTTTGCACGTGCACTCGGTATTTTTCCAGACATAAGAATTTCTATGCCAAGCGCGCCAGCATCCATAACATCTTGCATTGTTTTGTGGCCTATGGCTTTGAATTTTTGTATGCCAAATCGTTCCATGGTTGATGCGATGCGTTCTGCAACAATACTTGCATCAAGTTGCGGATTACTCACTTCTGAAATCTCTATCATAGGATTTTCTAACTGGAATTTTTTCTTGAGTGTGTTCGTGAGTTTTTTTATATTTTCTCCTTTTTTACCAACCACAAGTCCTGGTCGTGAAGTGAAAATAATTATTTTCTCTCCCAATGGTGTTCGTTGTATTTTGGTATGACTATGACCTACATTTTTAAGTGTGTGCGAGATGTATTCCTGCACTTGGTATTCTCTAAGATTTTCTGAAACAAACTTGCGTTCAATCATTTTTTCACACTCGCTTGTTCTTTTTGTTCTTCTAAAAGTATTTCAACATGAGTTCTCTTTGCCTGACGTCTTCCCTGTCTTCCATACTTCCAAACCGTTGGCCCTAGCTGCGCACCGATGTGTTTTATGATAAGATTGTTTGTACGTAATCCTTTTGATTGTGCATTTGCTTCTGCATTAATGAGCACCTTGAGTATTGCTTTGCACGTATTTGCAGGATATCGTCCTGGCCCCATACCTGCTTTGTGACCAAGGTCAAAATGGTACTTTGTGTATGGCACTGCTTGTTTTATTGCAGCAACTCGCTTAAGTATTTGTCGGGCAAGCTGGACGTTTTTACCCTTCAAAAACCTGCACACTTCTGTAGAGTGTTTTGTTGAAATGGCCATGTTGAGACCAACAGCTTTTGACTGGTTTTCTTGCGCTTGAATACTGTAGGTGTATGTCATGTTTTTTTACCTGACGCTGAGTGATGCACTGCTTCGTGTTGCACCAATTCCTGGCGCTGAGTGCGAGACTTTTTTTCTGGTAAGTGCGAATTCTCCAAGTCTGTGACCAAGCATGTCTGCATCAATTGGCACAGGCACGAATTCTTTACCATTGTGAACATGAATTGTTTTTCCCACAAGTTGAGGTAGTATGACAATGTCTCTGCAATGTGTGTGCACTGCCTGTTGTCCTGCAGTAATGTTTTTGAGCAGGATTTTGTGCTGATCAGGTGAGGTTCTCAAAAGTGTTCGGCGTGCACGAGCATCAACGAGTTTTGCAAATGTTGGAATGGAAAGTGTTTTGAGTTCGTCTAAAGTTTTTCCGCGGTAACGCCATTCCTTTACCATTTACTTTTTCCTCCCCGTACGACGTGGCCAAAGCTTTCCTACTTTTCTTCCTGGAGGCGCGTTATGACCTACAGGGCGTTGTTTTGCTTTGCGTGATGTTCGCTTGTTACCAAATGGATGGTCTACTGCGTTTTGTGCTGCAGCACTTGGGTTTGGCCAACGCTTGTTGCGTGCCCGTTTGAAGTGGTGCTTGTTGCCTGCTTTGAGGAATGGTTTTTCCTTACGTCCTCCACCAGCAACAGTGCCTATGATTGCTTTGCAAGAAAGAGGAAATTCGCGTTCTTTGCGTGAAGGCAGTATAATTGTTGCACTCGTGATTGATTTTGCGACAAGACGTGCGGTTGTGCCTGAAGTTCTGCAATACTTGCCTCCATCACCTGGTACTCCTTCAATATTGTACACCAATGTGCCTTCAGGAATATCCTGAAGCGCAAGAGCATTACCTGGATCAAGACTCGCGCCAGCGCCATGTGTGACTTGTTGTCCTACACACACTCCCTCAGGCGCTTGAATAAGACATGTTGTGCCATCAGTATAT
>JAHFOI010000007.1:0-36705 GCA_023266895.1 Candidatus Woesearchaeota archaeon | reverse complement strand
ATATGCTATCTCTGCAAGTGGCGCAAGGTGTCCTGGACATTTTACGATATCAGTAATTACGCCTTGTTTTGGTTGAGTGAGTGTTGGCAATCGTGCAACTCCTTTGTACCTAAATGAGAGTGCGCGATAGCCTGGACCACCTTTTCCTCGTGCTTGCTGTATGAGTGTTTTTCCCATGTTACATGATTCCTAAGTTTGTTGCAATGTCTATCGCAGGACTATTTGCCGAGAGTTTAATGTATGCCTGTTTAATTCCCTGTGGAGTGATTGTTGTATTAACCGTCATGACGGTTGCCTTAAAAAGCTGTTGTACACTTTGTTTGATTTCATCTTTTGTTGCTTTTTTGCTTACAACAAAGATAAGCTTGTTTTCTGCTTCAAGCATACGAATTGCTTTTTCTGTTGCAACAGGATATTTTAGTATGTCATGAGGATTCATGTGTAAAGCCTCTCTGTTGTAAGTGTTGTAAGCGCGTGTTCTGTGAATAAGGTAAGCCTTCCTGCAATAGCACCTGGTGCAAGCACCTGCGTGTTGAGCTGTTTTACTGAAACAATATCCACACCTGGAATGTTTCGAGCTGCACGACTAAGATTACAGTTTGCACCAACAACTAAAAGAGGCCCTTTTCTTTTTTTATAGGGACGAGTTCTATTTTTTCCTTTACCTGCCCTGATTTTTTTCGTTGCTGCACGGAGTAATTCTTGTTCAAACCCTAGTTTGATGAGCAATTCTTGCACGTCTTTTGATTTTGTAATTTCTTCAGTGTCAGTGGCAAGTGCAAGTGGATATTGAGCAGGTAGTTTATGACCGTGTGCACTCACTAAACTTGGCTGCATGCTTGCCGCAAGCGCTGAACGTAATGCTTTTCTTCGTTCTTGCGTGTTAAGCGCATGTTTCCAGTCTTTTGTTACCTTTGGCGGATGTGCGCGATAGCCTTTAACAGTACACGGCGCAAATGCACCTGTCCAGTTCATGTTGGTGCCGTTTTTGCTCATTATTTTTCTTGGTACGCGTGAAATACCATGACCATATGCACCTCTATAATTACGTCTTCGTCGTGAAAGCTTTGCGCTTGCACGTTTTCCTGCACGTGGATCTGTACCATAGGGTTGACGTGTGTTTGCCCAAATTGCTTCAACAGCTCTTCGAATAAGATCTGGACGTATAGTTTCTGAAAACTGCACTGGCAGACTGATCGTGCCTGTTGTTTTTCCTTCTTTGTTCATAATTGGTATGTTCATTGCTATGCCTCAGTGCTCAACCACGTGATTTGTCCTGGCTGCTGCATTGGTTGTTTTGGCGGGCGTATGGGCTGGGTGAGCGTGATAAGGCGTTTGCTTGGCCCACCAATACTTCCTTTGAGAAGAATGTATGAATTTTTGATATTACCATACCTGAGCCATCCTGATTTAGGATTAATACCTTCAGGTGTTTTTGACACACGCACAATCCATTTATTAAATTCTGTACGTTGCCAATACCCCGCTTGACCTTGGTGCGCAACAGGCCAGTTAAAGGTTCCATGCCAGGGTCCAAGACTTCCTGGTCCACGCTTTGTTTTTTCACTTTTGTGATGACGTATGTTCACGCCATGTCGCTGCACTGGACCGAGCACCCCTCGTCCTTTGGTAATCGCATGAGTATCTACATGCATTCCTTCAGTTATAATGTCTTGTATGGTAATATCTTTGCCAAGCATGTTTTTTGCATAGGCGAGCTTATCTGCTACAGTGGAACTTCCAATTGCAAGCTCAAACACATCAGGCTTTTTCTTACCTATGCTCGTGAGCTTAGGCTGTGTTGCAATAATAAGTCGAACATCTGAGAGCTCTTCAGGTTTGATGTTCGCAATTGAGGCAGTTTGTTTTTTTGGCAGAAGAATTGTTCTTCCAATTTCTTTGTCAAGTTTTTCTGCAAAAAGAGTGTGAGTTGGATGCCTACCATACGCATCTTTTGTGTAGGTACGTATACCAATAATTGTGATTGGAGGACACTCAATGACTGTGAGTGGTATGACAATTTCTGTTCCTTTTGTCATGCTCGTCGCTTTATTATCCTGTATTGTTGCATGAAGCATGCCAACCTTGTAGCCTGCAAAGCCAACAGGTTTTGCGTCTTTTTGAGATGGCCAGTTACGTATTGCTGCAAAGTGTCGCCGGGCTCGTTTGCGAGGCCAGTATTGCAAGCTGCTGCGTCTGGGAAATCTAATTCGTGGCATGTATACTCCAAGAGCCTGAGGTTCTAGAAAGTCTTGAATACTCTAGACTTGTACTGAACTAGGGTTCAGGCTCGCTAGTTGTTCATGAAAACAAGGAGGGATTTATAAAGGTTTGTTAGAGGCTGGCTAAACGCAAACAAGTATCACAAAAATTTTTGGAAGAAACTCAAGAAGAGGTATTTTCTTTGCTTTTTAACTGTTCTTTTTCTTGTGTTGGCTCTTTGCTTTTTTTTGTTTTAGCTGGTTTCTTCTCCAACTCAGTTATTGTCCGTTGCTTAAATATGGCATAACTTGCAGGATTCTTGATACGTGCACAAAAATTGTCTGGCTTGCAAAAACCTAATTCTACATAGTATTGTCTATTATAGCAGTTTGGTGGAAGATTTTTCTTGTTTTGTTGCTTATGATACCTGACTTGTCCCAGAATAAGCACTTCTGGCAAGGGCTGAGGGTGCTGTTTGTTCCAGGCCTTGAGAAGTACTTCTATTTGTTCATGATTCCAGCCAACACTGTGAAGAAAATTAATCAAGGCAAACATGCTTCTTTTTTTTCCGTCTTGAAGGGGTTTGAGTATGTTTTGCATACATGGCGGAAAGTATTGTAGTGATACCTGAGCCTGTGGTGATACATTATCAATAAATTCTTTTTTTTCAGACAAGTATTCCTGTTCTGTACGTGGATGGTAATCATCTGCTTGAACAAATAATTGTTTTGCTTCACCCATAAGCACATGGTCAGTGCTCAGAAACTTTTTTTGAACAAGCACTTTTTCTGGCGCGGCATTCTCACGTTTAAACGATAAAATCTCTTTAGGCTCTAGAGGGATGCTTACCAATCCTGATTTTTCATTAAGACTATATGCCATTCTATACAGGTGCCGAGAAGCAATAAGTACAGTATCTATAGTAAGTATTTTGTAAGGATCAAACTTTCCATGAATGATAAGTTCTTCAACTCCTTTTTTCGTTTTTGCACTCATTTGCTGTATTGTTTCTTGAGAAAGCAGAAATTGTGCAAGAGCATTGCGAGTAAATTCCTGCAAATATGCTGCAATCATGCGCGGTCCTTCAGGAAACTGGTTTTTGGTAAGTTTATTCTGCACTTGCTCAGGAATGGCCTTCCATGGAATACCAATATGAAAACCATGATTACCTGAAAACTTGAGACCAAAATGTTGTATGCCATGATGTTCAAATGCCTGACAAATAATGTGTGCTGCTGCTTGACTGTATTCAAACCAAGAGCAGTCTATGTCAATAAGCAGATCCCAGCCTTTTCTAAGATTGTCAAGCTCTTGTCTCGGCATTCCTGTAGTGACCTGCAAAGGATTATGCCACAATTCTTCACTACAATGAAATGAAGTTGCTCCCTGCTTGGCAAATTCAAGAACATCTGCAGGGTAACGTAATACATCAGGTCGCTTGCCAAACCCTGTATCTCCATACTTTACAGCAATCTCGCGCTCTCCAGCTTCTCGCACCAATGCTTCCTGAACATCTTTACGCTTGTAATATTTGAGTGATGTGGAAAGAGAGATCATGGTTTTAACAAAACCTGAACACTTATATAGGTTGTGTGCAAGTTTTTTTCTTCATTTGTGTTTTTTAAGAAGAACAGTTAAAATTTCTGGTTCACAAACTATTTAAGCAATCTTTTCGTTGTTGCGTTTATGGTGTGGAATCAAATAAAAACTATTCTTTTACTTGGTGTGCTTACCGCAATCATGCTTACGGTAGGTAGGCTTCTTGGCGGAACAACCGGATTAACTGTTGCTCTCGTAATTGCAATTGTGATGAATGCAATCACGTATTTTTGGAGCGATAAAATCGTGTTATTCATGTATGGTGCAAAAGAAGCAAAGAAAACTGATTTTCCTGAACTACACAAAATTGTTGAAGAAGTTGCACATGCAGCGCACATTCCTAAACCAAAAATATACATTGCTCCAATACAAACACCTAATGCATTTGCTACAGGCCGTAACCCTTCTCATGCAGCGATAGCATGCACGCAAGGTATCTTGCAACTCCTGACAAAAGAAGAACTCAAAGGTGTCATAGGCCACGAAATTGGCCATGTCACAAACAGAGACATTCTTGTGACAACTGTTGCAGCAACAATTGCAGCAGTTATTAGTTATGTTGCAAATATGGCCCAGTTTGCAGCACTATTCGGAGGTATGCGCAATGATAGAGAAAATAGTGGTGGATCTATATTTGGCATGCTTGCACTTGCTATTCTTGCACCAATCGCAGCATTGATTATTCAACTTGCCATTAGTCGCAGCCGTGAATATGGCGCTGACGAAGCAAGTGCTCGCGTGGTAAAAAATCCTGAAGCACTTGCTCGTGCACTTGAAAAACTAGAGTCAGGCATCCACCAACATCCCATGCAGCAAAGTGCATCAATTGCTGCGACATCAAGCTTGTTTATTGCAAATCCATTCAACGCAACAGCATTACTTTCCTTGTTTTCAACACATCCACCGATTGCTGAACGCGCAAGAAGACTGAGAGCGATGAAAATTTAATACTCCTTTTCACTTACTTCTTTTATGCCAGTGGCTTTCTTCTCACCTACACCTTCAACATTTTGCAATTCTTGCATGCTTGCATTTACGATGTTTTTGACTGTCTTCAGCTTCACAAGCAATTCTTTTGCAAGCTGAGGGCCTATGTTTGGAAATGCACCAATAATGTATTCCTGAGCTTCTCTGGTGTTCATTGGTTTTTTTGAGGTGTGCGGATTAAATGGTTTTTTGTCTTCTTGTTCTCTGCGTGCAATAGTCAGCAAGAGTGATGCGGTTTCTTTTGCATCACGTGTTTGGATGAGAGGAATTCCATAACTAATAATTATGGTTGCAATCATGCCTCGTATTGCATTAGGGTGAATATTACGCACCGCATACATGTCGCTGGTTCCTTCAATAATAAGCAAGGGACGAATAAAGTGTTCGCGTAACTGCTTTACTTGCTCAAGTAGCCTGCCATCAATAATACTGTTCACAAAATCTTCAGTAGTTTTAAATTCCACACCAACTCGACCACTCAACACGTAGTCTGCAGTGTGAAGCATTTCTAATTTTATGTCAGTACCAAGTGCATGAAGTTCTCGCACGACACCACTTGCTTTTTCTCTATAGTCTGCGTACACAACTGTTTTTTCTTCAAGCAGTGCATGTTGAGAAAGTGTTGTTTGTGCTACCGGAATATGTTCTTTTTGCGATGTTGGTAATTCAAGAAGAGTGTGCATCGCATGTTCTTTGCGTACTGCAGCCCAATGATAGGCTTCATCACGCGTGTTTTTCGTCATGAGAATAATAACACTACCTTTCTCCTGCCTGCCTGTTCGTCCTCTGCGCTGAATTTGTCGTATGGCAGAAGGTACAGGTTCATAAAATATCACTGTGTCAACTTTAGGTATGTCAAGACCTTCTTCACCAACTGATGTTGCAATAAGCACTGTAAAAAAGCCATCTCTAAATTGTGCAAGCATTTCAGCCTGTTGTTTTTGCGTGAGACCAGTCAGGCCCTTTTTTGTTTGCCCAACAAACACAGCACTTACAACACCACTCACATGTTCAAGTTCTTTTTGTATTCTTATCGCAGTGTCTCTAAATTGTGTAAATATCATTATTTTTGTAAACTTGTTTTTTTGGAATTCCTGAGAAACAAGGTTGGATACTGCTTTCATTTTTGGGTGTTCTATGTTGTTGGCATACAAATTTTGCACATGAATAACCGCAGTTTTGAAATTGATATCCTGCGCTATATTTTTTGCAGCTTTTGTTTTTGCCATAGCACCCTCATGCATGAGTTTTTCCAGATATGCATTAAGTGGCATGACTGCCTGAGTTTCTAAGAGCTCAAGAGCATGATGCAGCTTTACAGCTTCAGCAAGCACTGATAATGCCTTTAGTGTCTCAAAGTCTCGTTCTCCTGAAGCCATTTTTGCCTGAAGTTCTTTTTGAAACCCCAGAAGATCTTTTTTGCTCACCATACCTCTGTTTTGTAATCCAAGAGTGCTGAGAAGTTCAAGACGTTGCCTGATACACGTATTCAGAAGTTTTTGCACCTGAATAAGTTCGGGAGTGAGTTCTACTTTAAGCCATTGCACGTGCACTTCCTGCACATATGGTGCAACATCAAGATCTTTTGGAGTGCGTATTTCTACTTTTTCAATAAACAAATTTTTGGCAACCTCTGCAATGTGTTCTGCCTCACTTCCTGGCGATGCAGTAAGCGCAAGAATTCTGGGAAACTGAGCCTGCTGCTGATATTGCTGTGCAAGCCAGACATAACTATAGTCGCCCACAGCACGGTGTGCTTCATCCACAATAAGCAAGCTCACGTCTTTCAAAGAGATTTTGTTGCCAAGAACATCATTTTCAAGACCCTGAGGTGTGCTAAAAATAACTTGCACTGTATTCCACAATGTTGCGCGCTCAGCTGGCGAAATATCTCCAGTGAATACTGTGATCTTTTCTTCAGCTATGCTGAGGTGCTTTTTGAATGATGCTGCATGCTGGTCAGCAAGAGGTTTTGTTGGCACAAGCATAATGGTTTTTGAGGCAGGATACACTTGAAGGCGGTGTGCTGCAAGCATCATCGCAATTGCTGTTTTACCCAATCCTGTGGGAAGTACAACAAGACAATTTTTAAGAGTGCAATTTGCAAAAATAGTTTCTTGATACAGCCGCGGAGTAAAGTTTTTGAGCACAGGCATGGATTTTTGCAGTTGGCATTGTTTATAAGACTTGAGCTTACAATTTTAGAAATTCATACTTCTACTCTTTTTCAAATACTACATAATAAAGTATCCATGCCACTATTCCTATGAGTAATGCGATAACGTAGCTATAAAAATGAAGAAAGTACGCGAATGCAGTATATGCAAGGAGTGTGATGATAAGAAAGACATACAAGAGTCGCGAAGAGTACAATATTTTACTACCATCTAAAGGAGGGATAGGTAAGAGATTAAGCGCGGCAAACCACAGATTAAACACGAAAAAATTGTGTGCGAGTGCAGAGGGCATGATCCAAAGCTCTATTGTTTTGAATATTCCTGCAAGAAAAGCATTTGCAACAGGACCACTGAGCGCAATAATTGCGTGCTGTTGTATTCCTGGTCCGTATCGTGAAATGCCTAATCTGTGCTGGTAAAGCATACTTATGGTGATTCCTGAAGCAATGAATAACTGCACTTTTCCTTGCGTAAGAACCACCAGAACAACACCAATAATGAGACCTGTCCACCACACTTCATGATTTGGCTTAAAACCATACTTTACTGCCATCAGCCGTTGTGCTGCATGATGCACAAAAACTGAGAGCGCAATCAAAATAAATGCTCCAGCATAATTCAATAGGCCTTGCACTGCATCAAATGTCGTGTTACCCCACTGATTAAACGAGGCAATAAGCGCAAACACCGCAATAATAATAAAAAATTCTCGTGACTCCTTAGATGATGGCACAGCATATCTTTTGATTTTATCCCAGTAATTACGAAAGACCATTCTCACGCTTGTCGGGTGTTGTGTTTAAATACTTTTTCACAAGTATCATGACTTCTTTCACATGACCTGCACCCATGACTGCAATTATGGGTTTTTCTGTTTCATAACGCAGGATTGCAGCAAGCTGTTTTGCCATGAACTGGTTTCGTTCTACAACAAGGGTGTGGTGCAAACTTGGATAGCGCTTTTTCAGAATAGTGATGAGCTGCTGAATTAGTTCATCATTGGGAACTGTGCGTAAATCAAAGGTCACAACATTTTTTTTGAAAATAAAAGAACTAAGAATGTCCATGAAAAAGTGCCAGCGTTCTTTCCATGTGAGCTTAATTGCCTTCAATGTTCTTTCTATGTCTTGGTCTATGAGTGCAATTCGCGCTTTGCACTGTTGTGCAGCAGTGTATGCTGCAAGCATTTCCACTCCTGGTGTCGTCCCTATTTGTGCGCCCAATGATTTTTCTGCCCATGCACCAAGCATTGCAAAAATCGTTCCCTGAATGCCAATGCGTGGTATGTCACGTAATGAGATTTTTTGATTACTGGGATGCAAGAGTGAATACAATCGTTTTTTGTCAAGCTCAAGAGCAACAATATTTGGTAAGTGTGTTTGGATTGTTTCCTGAACATGTGTTGCAGCGTGCGATGCAATATGTGAGGTACCTATCAAAATAAGGTTCTTGTACTGCATAAGTGACTAAAAAAGTAGCGATAGCTTTAAATACTTTCATGCCTCGATAAAATCTGGTGATTTCCATGCTCAAAATGAAGAAAATAACTGAGTGTTATGATGTAAAAGTTTTTACTGATGCAGGTGACTATTTTGGTGATATTGAAGAAGCAGTACTTACTCAAACAAAAGTGTATGGTTGGCGCGTGCGTGCAACTAAGGCAAGCTTTTTAGCACGAGTTCTTGGTAATGCAAAAGGTGTAATTGTTCCACATCAACTTGTCAAATGTATTGGCGATATAATGATCATCAGCAAAGCGGCAGTACCAAGCTATTCTGAAGAAGGCGAAGAAGCTGCTCCAGAACAAGAAGCTGTGGCGTAAACTTTTCTTTCATTTTTTGAGAGGTAACGAATTTTCCAATATCTTTTTAATGCTACGTTAGTCTTTGTGGTTATACACGGCTGTGGTCTAGTGGTATGATCTGAGCTTCCCATAAATTCGTCTGACGATACATTTGTTGGTGCGTTTTTGGAGTCAGCTCGTGGCCCGGGTTCGATTCCCGGCAGCCGTATAATTTATTCATTCTTTCCATTCTTCTACTGTTTCAAAGAGTGCCCAAAGCCCTTTTTCAACACTGTCTGCAATTCTATGATGCGTGAACGGATATACTGCCCATTTTTGATCAGTACGTGCATCAGGGTTCACGAAAAGTATGCATAATTGTGGCTGTTCTATTAGATTATTCCACTGTTTTAGAAGTGAGACCACATTTGATTTAGTATTACGCGTTACAACAACTGTATTTTTTTCTTTTGTCACAAATTCTTTGAGTTGGCTGAGCACTGGCATGATGATGTATCGCTGAAGTCCTGCTGTTTTTGTGACGAGCAATTCATCTTTTTTTTCTTCTATGCGCATGATCTGGCGTGCAATAATATCTTTATTTTTTATCCAGAGCAAAGTCCATTCTTGCAAATTTTTGCTTGCTTCCACCACCTTTGCCGAGAATACCCAATATATAAAACTATTGTACCAGTATACGAAAACGTAATGTTTATATATTGGTATGTGTTTCACCTTTTTGGTCCTGGAGAGGTGAATATATGGTGCTTAGCCCAAGTGTGATGCAAAACGTAGTTAATTTAACACAGAAACAAGATCCTAACTTAGATAGTTTTCGCAGATTGCTACCAACCTTACTAGACAAAGGCATAGGCAATCTTGATATGAGCATGTTTTCTGAAGATGTCAAAACAAAACTGTTGAATGTACTTGGCGAAGAATATCAGCGTAAAGGAAAACTCCAAGACGCAATGAAAGTATTTGTTTTAGTAGGCAACACCTCAAAACTTACTGAGATCGGCGATGATTATATGCGTGTTGGATTGCATGGCAATGCTGTTGATTCCTATCGTCTGGCAGACAATCAGGATAAACTCTTGAAATTAGGCACGCGATGCTTAGAAGATGGCAAATTTTCCGATGCAATCAAAGCATTTAGAGCAGTCAATAACACAGCGAAACTCGTGAAAGTTGGTGAAGAATGCTTGCAGCTTGGCAAATGGGACTATGCAATGGAAGTGTTTGTTGCACTTGGCAATAAACAAAAACTTGCAGAAGTTGGTGATAAAGCACTTGCTGAACACCAAATTGCATATGCTGCAAAAGCCTACGAATTATCTGAAGACAAAGAACGCTTATCAAATCTTGGCGATACTTGCTTACGTGAGGGAATGCTTGCAACAGCATTAAAAGCATACACCAGCGCAGGCAATGAAATGATGGTACAGTTTATCCGCCAAAACTTTGGCACACAACTCGTGTGAACACCATGGAACGCTGCACAACTCACAGAAAAGAACCTATCGGACCTTGTAATTGGTGTGGCATGAAGCTATGCCAAGACTGTGTGTCACGTCAGCAAGGTCATCTGGTGTATTGCGATAAATGTTCTGGTCATTTGCAAGTTCCAATACGCACACGTCCTGAACTGACAGAAATAGCGACACAAATGCCTAAACGTCCCATGCTTACAAAAGATGGATATCTTGATCTAACCCGGTGAAACTATGGATGTTGAAACAATGATGAAAATTAATGCATTGAGCAGAGAACTGCAAAAACATGGCATTGCGATTAACAGTGTTGATGCAGTACGTCAGGCTCGTGTTGTTGTTGAAGAAACGCCTGTTACAACAGGTGGTCAGGAGTGTGTTCTTATGCAAGAAGTTCCAGAACAAACAAAACCAAGTCCATTACAAGAGCGTCGATTTGAATTGCTTTTTGAGATGAATAATCGCAAGTATGATCAAGAGCTAAATGCACTAAAAACCGCATTATCTTCAATGAGTACGCAGCTTGAACAAATGCGTTTAGAGCTTAAAACCATGAATGAACGCCAACTTCAGATGCCAGTTCAAAAAAAGATTGATAAGCAAGAAATGCTAAAAACTGAAGTGAAAGAAGCCCATCCTCGTCAAGGGAATTTCACATCCAATGATGTTGCTATTGAAAAAGTATTTTACTTTGGCACAGGCGGATCAAAGATTTAACCTTCTTTGTTATTCAATCCTTTTTTTGCAGGAATGATCAAGATTTTTGGCTATTTTTTTGGCAAGACATGCTCCTTTTTTTTGAGTGTACCTAATAAAATAGAGAGGGTTTTTGTTAGCATGCAGATACGTATTCCTCAATTTTTTACTCAATCGTTCTATTGCATACCTGAGCATGGTGCGAGGCATACGTGCTGCGTATTTATCAAGAAAAAGGAGTACTGCTTTTTCGTCTTTTTTGCCAACTTCTCTGAGCATCCAGCCTGTTGCTTTGTGAATAAGATCTTGTGTGTCCTGCAGGAGCATTTTTGCAATATGCAGTGTTGGAATCAGTGTTCCTTGTTTGATGAATGCGTAGGTCGCCACTATTGCAATGCGTCGTTCCCATACATTGCTTGAGCAGGCTAATTTTTCAAGAAGTACGAACTCGTGTGTTTTTAATAGATGATTACCAAGAATTTGGTGTGCAGAGCTATCAACAAGATCCCAATTGTTGACTTTTTTCACATGCTTTAAATAAAATTGAACTATTTTTTCTTGGCCCGCAAAATTTGCGAGTTCGTATTTTTCTGTGAGAATAAAAAGTGCAGAAAGTCGTTCTTCATGCCATGCTGAAGTGAGTAATTTTGCTATATCTTGAAGTGATAGTTCAAAAAAATGATGCGTAATTTTTCGCGTATCTGGCACGCTAATGCCAAGAAACCGGTCGCCATGACCATATTCTCCAATTCCTGTTTTAAAGAAGCCTTGATTTATCTGAGCGCGTACTGGGCTCTCAAGTAAGCGTAACTTTTTTCTTAATTCTGTTAAATTAGGTGGCATAAAGAGGTATTATTGTTTCGCTTTTTATTATTTTTTGCTTTCCAAATATTCTTTTATAGGAGTCCAATAATATTCTTTCCATCCGTCGCGTATGCCAGTGAAACTAGATCTAGGCACACGGGTTTGAGTAAGTGTGAGCTTTGTTCCTGTTTTTGTTTTTTTCAAAAGAAAATCTGCTTTTGAAAAGTGCTCTTTAGGCCAGCCTTTCATATCACACCGCCATGAAAGCACTATGCGTCTGTTTTTTTCTACCTTGAGCACTTTGCCATGCAGTCCTTCATACACCAAAAAGGTGCTTCCCACTACTGGCTTTATTTTTGCAGCACAACCTGAAAAAGCCTTATGCCCTTTGCTTGTTGCAAGAAGATTAAATATCCTGGATGGTGGCGCGCTAAAATTCACGCTTTGGCGAATTGTTTTGGTCTTCATAAAATAGGGTATTTGCTCAAGCATAAAAAACTATGTTTTCAGAGGCTAGAAAAGTGCATAGATAAATGGAGATATAGCGCTACTTTGGCCAAATATGATTAGCAGCGCAGCAACTATAAGAAGAAGAATTACTGGAAGAAGCCACCATGCTTTTCTCACTCTTAAAAATGCCCAAACTTCACCTAGCAAGGACTTGTTATTACCCATGTTTTTTTTCTCAGCATTGCTGCTTTATAAATTTACGTGTTTGACTGCAATTGCTGATACACCTGCACTGCTGCAACTTCATGACCATACGTGTTGAAGTGACCATTGTGGTAAAAATACACTCCCTTTTCCTTGCCTGCGTCTCTGAATTTTGGCGTAAGATCTATATATTTTATGTTGTGTTTTTCAAAAACATTTTTTAACCAAGCATTTGGCATATCAAGATCATACTCCTCTGGATTAATACCATTCTGTGCAACAACTCCTGACCAGGTATTTGCGTCAACTTGAATTCTGTGCGGAATTACTACCACGGTAAATGAAATCTGATTTTCATCTAAGAATTCTTTCATATCTGTAAGTATTGATTCAGTTAAATTAAAAAGATTTTCTAAACGAACATTTCTCTTTTTATCAAAAAGATCTAATACTTCAGAGTAAGAACTTTGTCTTCCGATAACTTTTGAGATTGTACTGCTCACCCTTGAGAAGCGTATGGTGTTCATCATAAGACTCAAAACATGAGAATTAATTATTAATCCACTCACAGTTCCCTTATTTTTAGTTCCTTTAATTGCAGGCAGTACATCAACATGGTCATTTTTAATGCTGCACTGAGGACGATATTCCTGCGCAAGGTCATTTTCATAAAAATCATTACCAATATAAAAAAACAAGACAACTTTTTCTGGATGATACGTAGTTGCTTCTTGTTTCAAAAGCGAGTACTCTTGGCAGGTGCCATATCCTCCAGTGCCAAAATTTAATACGTCTACTTTTTTTACATCAGCACTTGCCATTTTTTCAATCAGTTCTGTAAATCTTTTTTTCACATCTACTTCTGCAGCATATGTGAATGAGTCGCCCAGTGCCATTATTCTTTCAGTGTCAGGGTTTTTTTCAACAGAAAATTCATCATCTCTAAACCCTTCTGAATTTATTTTTATACGAGTCTTAAATTCGTTTGAGTAATATGCGTACTCTTCATGAGGCGCGTGACGATACCCTAGCATAGGATCAAATGTAGAGGTATTTGGTTTAACTATCCAGTCAATTGTTGCTTTTTGTGGAAAGAAAAACGCTAAGAACGCTTCAATAAGTACCAGTGCAATCAGTACACTCACACATAAGAGCAGCACATTGAATAACAAACCTTTAAGCTTAGTCTTTAGCATATTGCTCACTATCCCAGATATCTTTAGGATTATCATCACGTTTTATCAAGAATTTATCAATCACCAAATAATCAATTCCAGTACCCATCATGCACTGATATGCATCTTTCGGGGAACAAACAATAGGTTCTCCTCTAATGTTAAAGGAGGTGTTTATGAGTATTGGTATTTTCGAAAGTTTTCCAAAAGCTGAAATAACTTCATAATATGCTGGATTTTGATATTTTCTTACGGTCTGCAATCTTCCACTACCATCAACATGGGTTACTGCAGGAATCTTACTGTGCCATTGTTTTTTAATAGGATACACCATTAACATGTAATCAGCTGGTTCTGGTATTGGTGCATCACATTCAAAATAGTCTGATGCCTCTTCAATGCACACCACTGGTGCAAACGGTCGGAATTTTTCTCTATGCTTAACTTTCAGATTAAGTATTTCTTGCATCTTTTGATTGCACGCATTTGATAGAATGCTTCGCGAGCCAAGTGCTCTTGGTCCCCATTCCATTTTGCCTTGAAACCAACCAATAACATTATCTTCAAAAATCAGTTTTGCAGTTGTATCAACAAGTTCTTTTTCATTTTTAAATGTTGTATATTTTATCCTATGCTCATCTAAATACGTTTGAATTTGTTCTGTTGAATATTCTGGTCCCAGATATGCGGTTTTCATCGGACTTTTTCTTGGGTTATTGAGAATTGTGTGATAGATATATGCTGCGACACCAATACTGGTTCCTCCATCACCTGCATCTGGCTGTATCCAAATACTCTTAAACTTCGTTGCACGAATTATTTTTCCATTCGCAACACTGTTCAAGCCACAACCGCCCGCAATCACTATGTTATCACATTTTGTTTCTTGATACACGTGATTAAGCATTGCAATCAGTACATCTTCAAACAATAATTGAAGCGCAGCAGCAATGTCTTTATGTCTCTGCGTAATTCCTGATTCAGGTGTGCGTATAGGCCCTTCCAGCAATTCACATAATTGTTGCGAAGGCATTCTGTCAGCATAATGATACGCAAAATAGTTCATATGAAGACAGTAACTTCCATCATCTTTGAGGTCTATAGTTTTACGCAAAAGATCATAATACTTATTCTTTTTTCTGTCCATGACACCATGAGCACTCAAACCCATCACTTTATACTCTGAATTATTAACTGAAAAACCAAGATAGGCAGTTATAGTTGAATACAAAAGTCCTATTGAATGAGGGAATTTTATGTCTTTCATAAGATGTATCTCATTTTCACTGCCAAGACCATATGTGGTGGTTTCCCATTCTCCAACTCCGTCAATAGTCAAGATTGCTGCTTTTTCAAAAGGACTCACGAGAAAAGAACTTGCTGCATGCGCAAGATGATGTTCAATAAAAAGTATGTCACCTTTGTATTTCAACTTTTTCTTAACAGCGTTTGTTACTCGTAATTTTTCTGAAATCCAGGAAGGCATTGAACTTATGAATGTCTTGAAGCTGCGGGGAAACATTTCCAAATGCTGATATAACACTCTTTCAAATTTTAGAAAAGGTTTCTCATAAAAGCCAACATAGGCTAAATCGTTTGCAGAAATACCCTGACTTTCAAGACACCACGTAATTGCATGTATTGGAAAAGAAGGATCATGTTTTTTTCTTGTAAATCTCTCTTCTTGAGCAGCAGCTACAATAACCCCATCTTTGAGCAAGGCCGCGCTTGCATCATGGTAATAACAGCTTATTCCAAGTATGTACATGTTAAAATTGACGATAATAGTCTTTCATAGTTTTTTTTTTAAGATTCAAATCAGACCAATAACTCTTTTTATCATGCGTGAAATCAAGAAAATGCTTCTTGAATAGTTTTGCAATTACTGCTGAAAGACCCACACCAATTACGTAAACTATTAAAAGAAGAATAGTATTAACAACAGTGCTTAGGCTTTCCCCAAACAATTTCATTCCTTTTTTAAGACCTGTTATGAACTGCTTCATGAAAGTGCCTTTTTTATTCCTAATCCAGCAAGTGATATAGCAATTACGATTCCTGCAATGAAATGATACGAAACTGTTTTTTTCGTGATCATGAATACTGAGTAGAGAATAATTGATGCAAGTAAATACGATAGTACGTATCCAAGAATTTTACCAAATGACTCGCTATTTTCATGAATTGTCTGCATGCAAAAATTATTCTGGGACTGGTATATAAGATTTGTGTTGTGTCTGGCTCTGTCCTAAATCTCGGTTTTGACCTCGCCAGCTCTGCCGTGCTCGCAGTCTATAATACTTCCCGTGTTGCCCTACAGCCTCGGTGTCATCGGGCAGGCACAGCTTACACCAGAACCTGCGCGCACCGAAAAGGAGGCAGAGCGGACATTTAGGACAGAGCCGTTGTGTCTGAGAACCATTTTGGTCTCATAATTCACTGCGTAGAGTTAATCGTTCTCAACTCGTGGTGCAAGAATGAACACAAGAAGAAGTTTATCTACTGCTTTGTATTCTAGTTTGAGAGGGTAATCTTGAGAAAAAGAAGCAGTCACCATTTCTGAAAGCTTACTGCCTAGCATCATTTTTTTGAGGTACTCCACACTGTACTTTGACTTAACTTTTGTTTTTGTGTCTGAACGAATGCTAATTTCATCATTAGGTTTTATTTCAATATCTGCCTTACTCAGATCACCTTCTGCACTTATGCTGAACTTTTCCGGTTCACAACCAAAACTTACTGATTCCGCAATAATGCTCACGTCTTCTATTGCATCACCAAGTGTGGTGCTAGGCAACGTGATGCCCACAGGAAAATTAAGTGTTGGTATGCGCTGTTCTTTCTCATCCAAATGAATAAGTGGAAGGCTAAACGTGCGTGTGGTACCTGACTTGAGCTGAATATTGAGCTTACTCTCGGTCACATCAAGAGTAAGAATATCATCTGCCTTGGCCCTGCGTAATATTTGCTTGAGATTAGTCAGGTTAATCCCAACCTCCTGCTCTTTATCTATCTGGTATTCTGTAAAACTACTTGCCAAAAGTTTGAAAATAACCATTGCGACATTAGCAGGATCCATTGCAACAAGCTCAATACTATCCTTAGTAATTTTAAACCTACCCTCATTCACGAGTTCAGAAATAACACTCACTGAATCTTTGAGAACTGTTGAATCAGCTAATTGTAATCGCATACACCACCTGTTATTGCGCAACCAGCAGGCGTATTTAAAGGTTTTGATTTTGGTATTTACTCTTGAGGAGAAAAACTAGTGAAGTACAAGATGCATTCCTTCATGAAGTGCATGACTGGTTTTGCCTACAATGTAGCCTTGCTCTTCACCTAAATCAATCATTGCATCATTCATAGGTTTTTCGCCATGAATTGGAAGCAAGTGTTTTGGTTTAAGCATGATAATAACATCTCTCAAATCTTCTCGCGCGCAATGACCTGAAACATGAATATCAGTAAACATGCGCACACCAATATTTTTCAGTTGTGCGTCCAATTTTTCTCTGTTTTTGAAGTTAATTTCTGCAGGTATAACATTACTACTAAAAATAACATGATCCTCTGACTTAAGCCTGAAAGGATACATGTTTTGCACGATTTTTGAAAGCATAGCTTTTGGCTCACCTTGGTGTCCAGTCATGACAATTACATACTTATCCCTATTGTCCATAAGCTCTTGCATTGCCCGTCTGACCTGACGCCCATACTTCATGATTTTTACGCCCTTGCTCGTAAACTGAGCTACTCCAGAATCTTCTGCAGCATAACCAAATTTTGCCAAACTTCGCCCAAGAAAAACCACTTTTCTGTTAAGCTTTTGCGCAAAATCAACAATTGTCGTGAGACGCGCAATATGACTACTAAACGTAGTAACAACCACGGCTTTACCTTTACTCTCTACACCGAGCATAACATCTTTAAGCATTTCTTTTGCTATAGCTTCTGAAGGCATTTTACGAGAATCTTTTGCGTATAAATCTTCCAAAATAAGTGCTTTCACATTTCCTGAATCACCAAGTGCCTTCAGAGCTTCATAATTTGGTTTTTTCCCAAGAATTGGTGAATTATCAAGCTTAAAATCACAACCATACGCAACAATTCCTTCAGGCGTGTGAATTGCAATAATAACAGTTTGAGGGGTGCTATGCGTGACATGCACAAATTGAAGAGTTATGTTTTCAGTGAGCTTAATTTGCGAGTTAGGAAGTAATGGCCGTATAGGATTGGGTAGCTTAATATCTTCATCCTTACATATTGATTGAAGTACTGCACAGGCAAAAGGCGTGGCAATAATTGGAGCATCATACTTTTGCGCAAGATATGGTACTGCACCAATATGATCAAGATGAGCATGACTTATGACCAAAGCCTTAACCTCAGGCCACCAGTCTTTTATGATATCATCTTGAGGCACAGCACCAGCTTTTTTGAGCTTTTTTTCATCAAGCTTGATAACATCACCAGCTTCTTCTTCAGTCAAAGAAATGTAGTTTGGCAAGTGAATACCACAATCCAAAAGCACAACTTCCTTATTAATTCGTACTGCAGTCATGTTTCTACCAACAACACCATACCCTCCAATAGCTACAATTTCTATAGGCATAACTCTTGAGGTGTAGTCCTTGTATAAAAAGAGTGCGGGTGCTTATTGGCTATTGCTTCCTGCTAGCTGATGAAAATAGTAATCTTTATAAAACTCAAGACTTCCTTGCTTCTTGGACGGCCATAGGAGCCGGGTTCCACCTGGTCTCATTCGAACCCAGCAGTTAAGCCGGCTTCCGTATTCAGGTGTACTTCGTTCCGAGGGAAACTGAGTAAGCTGTCCACCTTTTCTTTTTTATTAGGTGATGAATGCAGCTTAAAATAATGAATTATAACGTGCTGTACGGATTTCATACCCCTTTTGACCCAAAACTGTTTGAGCCTGCACGTCTTGAACTTGCACAAAAAATTGTTGCTCAAGAAAAACCTGATATTCTCGTGCTAACAGAAGCGTGTTTTGCTTTAGAAAACTGGCAGCAGGTAAAACTAGATTATGCATTATTATTTGGCTTCAAACACTGTTTCTGTGCTGCATTTCAACCACGATCTGAATGGGCAACATGTTTACTTTCTAAGTATCCATTAACTTGTGAAGCAGTGCCCTTTGGCACGAGGCAAGCAATTCGTGCACTGGTAGCAATCAAAAATAAAGAATTACATCTTGATATTATCCATCCAGATCCCGAGCATAGTGATGAAGAATATTGTGCATTATCAAAACCTCTTCTTAGCACACTAAAAAAGTCTTACATAGTGACTGGTGATTTTAATGCACTCTCTGATGAAGATTCATATGACAGAGCTGCGTTAGTTCAGGGATTTCACAGTTTTGCAGGAGAAAAAGCGTCTTTACTTGCAGATAAACTTCTTGCATGCAAATTCATCCCTTTCATAAAATCATTTGGCTTAAGAGATCTCATGCCAATTAAAAACCGTAAGTGCACAATACCTACAGATTTGCTGAACAAAGACAAAACAGCAGGAATACGTATTGATTACTTCTTTGCCTCAAAAGACGTTATTTGTAAAGATGCATGGATAGTAAAGAACGAACTCTCAGAAAAAGCCTCAGATCATTATCCAGTCTGTTGCGTGATTGAAGTATGAATTTTTTACGCTAAATTGCTAAAAACAGAACAAAACGATAAACAATACTTCTCACTCCATCACCTCAATTGTTATCTCACCATTCTTATCATTCACGTTTATGTTTCGTGTTTTAAGAAATTCCTTGAGCTCTTTGAGGCTGTGGGTTTTGCGTGCTTCTTTAAATTGATCAAGCATTTTCTTGATATCAGGATAATGCTCATAAATAACTTCACCTTTACGTTGTTCGTTTACTGCATCATGTTCGTGTGTGATAATCAGGCTTTCTTGTTTTTCTCGGCTTGAAGAAAGCTTGCGTAATTGTGAATCATAGGCTTTGCGTGCTTTTTGCACTGCTTGTTCTGTTGGTGCGTAAACAACATCAAGCGCTTCACTAAAAGAATTTTTCCCTTCGTGAGCATAGCTTTTGAGAGAAACACACTCAAAAGGCACTGCAAATCGTGTGTTGCAATCAGTTACAATGCTTGCATGAATTGGTTGAGCAAAAAGTTCTTTGATTATTGTAATAACTTGTTCAGCTTGCTTTTTCGTCAGTGTTTTTGATTCTGAGGTAATTTGTGTTCTCGTGATTACCTCTTGAGCATATCGCGCGCCAAGTCCTAATTGAGTGAGGGTTTTCAAAAATGATTCTGTTGGTTTTTTGAATTCTTCTACACCGACGGTTCTCACGTCATGAACTGCGGGCAAGGTGAATTTTTTTCCCTGCTCAAGTCCTTTTTGTTCGCGCGCAAAACCAAACACTTCTTCTTGAGCATTGCAAAGTAGGATGTTTGGTATCCCAAAAAGTTGCACCAACAATTGCAAACTTTCTTTTCCGATAGTTAGCGTAACTACGCGTTCACTACCTTGCTGTTGTATTGAAATTATTTTTTTGCCTCTTAGATTTTTTCTGAGCAAACCACAAAAACCAGTCAATGTTGTTTCTTGAGCTTTATTGTTCGTCATCCACACCCCATGCTGGCTGAGTCTGAGAAGTGTTTTTCCTTTGCCACTTGCATGCAGCTGCACAAGTATTCCCTGAGAGTCTTCATATACATTATCTACCCGACTACCTATGCCTGTTTGCAGTTCTTTAACCATGAATGCAACATCAATGCTTGAGACCATAGCACAGTTGTAAGACACAATCTTTAAAAACTCATCGTTGAACATCTTAATATGACCTTCAAGCAATCTGTGCTGCACATCTATGATACGCAATACAAAAAATTAACCTGTGTTACTTTATTAGTTCTTGTGATTGCAATAGGTTTTCTTGGAGTTAATTATGCCATGACAGGCGAGTTTATCAATAAAGGAGTATCATTAAAAGGCGGAATAACTATCACAATTCCTGTTTCTTCAGATGTGAGCACACAAGATGTTTCTGTACGTCTTGGCACGCGATTTCCTCAGGCTGATATCACTGTCAGAGGCATTACACAACAAGGAGTACTTCAAGCGATAATTATTGAAGCAGCTGATATTTCTGATGTTGATATTATTGCTGCAGTTCGCGGAATAGGCATTCCGGTCATAGAAGGAAAATACAGTGTTGAACACATGGGCGCTGCACTTGGTAGTGCGTTCTTTGCGCAGGCAATTAAGGCAGTTATTATTGCATTTTTCTTCATGGCAATTGTTGTGTTTATCACATTTCGCGTTCCTGTACCAAGCTTTTTCGTGGTGCTTGCGGCATTCTCTGATATAGTATGCACACTTGCAGTGGTGACTTTTTTAGGAGTGAAACTTTCAACAGCAGGCATTGCTGCATTTCTCATGCTGATTGGCTATTCTGTTGATACTGACATTTTGCTTACCACCCGTGTTTTACGACGTAATGTTGGCACAGTACTTGAGCGTACACTTGATGCAATGCGCACTGGCACACTCATGACTGGCACAGCAATTGCCGCAACCCTCATTGGATACTTTTTTTCCCAGAGTGATGTCATTAAACAAATCATGCTCATATTATCTATTGGATTGTTTTTTGATTTTTTCATGACATGGATTCAAAATGCAGGCATTTTGCGCTGGTATTTAGAATATAAGCAAAAGGTGCAGCATGTCAAAAATTAAAGAAATATTGTATAATTGGCGCACAATTGTACTCATAGTATTTATTGTTGCAATGGTATTTGCCTTACACCCTAACCCCTGGGCTGATGGTGTTGCGATTTTGAGTGTGTCAAAAGGTAGCACTGCTGAGCTTGCAGGTTTTGAAAGTCCTAAACCAACTGCTGCACCAACGACACGAGAACGCATTCTTTCAATCAATAATCAGCTCGTTCATGATGAACAAGACTATGCTGCAGTAGTTCATACGCTTGTGTCAAATAAATCTATTACAATTAAAACAACCAAAGGCATCAAGTCACTTTTTACTCGCGAAGCATTTCGCAGTATAGAACTTAATGAAACTGAAGAAAAAATAATCAATGATACTATTTTTGTGAATGATACCATAAATGGCAGTGTTGTTCTTGTCAACAAAACTGTGCCAAAAAAAATAATTGTTAATCGCACAATAACTGAGTCATTAGGTCTTGAAGACATTGGTTTTAAGGTAGGTCCTGCACCCACAAGTAACTTACGTAAAGGCCTTGACTTGCAAGGTGGAATCCGTGTCTTGCTTAAGCCAGCAGAAGAAGTTTCTGAAGAAACATTTACTGGCGTGGTTGATAGCATGAAAGAACGCTTGAATGTTTATGGTTTGAGTGATATTCTCGTTACTGAAATTCGTGGTTCTGCTTTGCTTGGCAGTGAACAAAAATACATTCTTGTTGAAGTGGCAGGAGCCATAGAATCTGATATAAAAGATTTATTAGGCAAGCAAGGAAAGTTTGAGGCAACGATTGCAAATAAAAGCGTGTTCAGAGGTGGAGATGACATTACCTATGTTTGCAGAACTGCTCAATGCTCAGGAATTGATCCTAGTCGAGGATGCCAACGATCAGGCAGCGGTTGGGTGTGTGGCTTCCAATTTTCAATCACGTTAAATCCTGAAGCTGCAAAACGTCAGGCAGAACTCACACGAGGCTTAACTGTACAAGGTGTTGGACAACAAGCATACTTAAGTGAACCTTTAGTACTGTATCTTGATGATCAAGAGGTTGATAGATTAAGCATTGCTGCTGAATTACGCGGTAGAGCCTTAACTGATATTGCAATCAGTGGTAGTGGTTCTGGTGCAAGTCGTGACTTAGCGCAACAGGAAACTCTTGCAAACATGAAACGTTTACAAACAGTTCTTATCACAGGAAGTCTTCCAGTTAAAATTGATATAGTAAAAACTGATACTATTAGTCCTGCGCTCGGTTCGCAATTTTTGAAAAATGCATTCATAACTGGCTTAATTGCTGCAATCGTTGTTTCATTACTGCTCCTTGCAGTGTACAAAAAGTTTTTACTTGCAGTACCTATCATACTTACGTTATTTGCAGAAGTCGTGAGTATTTTCGGCATTGCTTCCTTACTTGGGCAAAGCATTGATCTTGCAGCAATAGCAGGAATTATTGCAGCAATTGGCACAGGTGTGAATGACCAGATTGTTATTCTTGATGAAACCCTGCGTGGCAAAAATGCACAGCAGTTTATGAATTGGAGAGAGTTATTTAAGCGTGCATTCTTTATTATCTTTTCAGGATTTGCAACAGTTGTTGTTGCCATGCTACCCTTATTGTTTGCAGGAGCTGGACTGCTCAAAGGCTTTGCAATTACCACTATTGTTGGTTCAGCAGTAGGTATGTTTATTACACGACCAGCATATGCAGTCATGGTCAGGGTTTTGTTCGAATAATTGCAACTGTTTTCATTCCTTTTTCGTATTTAGAAAAATGCCAGCCACAATCCACTATACACTGTCCATCCATCAAAAAGTGGAATAGGTAACATGTTAAAGATGAATAAAAAACCATTAAGTTTTTTGGTAACTTGCCAGAACAAAAAAAATTGCGTGCTTAAGGTATCTTCTTTTCTTAAAACAACGCAACTCGTGAGGTAAAGAATAAGATTGAGCGCAGGTCCTGCAAATGCGATTACTGCATGCGCAAGCGGTTCTGCACTACCACTAATTTGCACATAACCTGGAACGAAAAAAATCAGACCTGCTTGAAGTAGTTTAAGCACAACACCTATGCCAAGCCAAGTGTATGCTGCATGAAACACTGCTTCAAGACCAAAACTTAATGCCACAAATTTGTGCGCAAGCTCATGCAAGATAAGCCCTGGAGCTGCAACAATGCATGAAAACCAAAATGTGCGCCAGTTAAATTCTTGAAGTGATTGATGAGTTTTGAAGGAATCCATAAAAATATAACCAACAGCAAGAGTCATGATGCCAATATCAAGAATTTCTCTGAGCGCAATAAGTGTCATGGTGTCATTCTGGTTGTAGAGGTATTTATGTATTTTGCGTATCTTTTCTGACAAGTGCATACCAAAGTAGTGTAATGCTTCCAATCATCAATAGAAGGCCAAGCAGGTTTGCTAAACTTGACCTAACAAATGGACTTGTCACAAGAGTGTGATTCCACTGAACGAGTAATTCCATATTCCATGGCAGCACTCGAGGGATTTCGCTCATAAAAAAGCCTGTGCCTTGCCAAAATAGCATGATGATGCCAACAAACAATAAGAGCAGACCTACAATAATGTTGTAGAGGTAGGTGGTGTGTTTTTTGCCAAAAAGAGTTATGCTCACAATTTTTCCTATTGGTTGCCATTTCTTTTTGTCAGCATAATACGCAATCAGCAAAAGAGGAGTGCACACTCCAAGCGCAAAGGTGATAGCGAATAATGTGCTTTTGAGCACGCTGCCAAGGTTAAGTGCAAGAAAGAAAATACTGCTTAACACTGCACCAATGCAAGGTGTCCAGCCAAGACCAAAAAGCACACCTAAAAAGTACACACCTACTGAAGAACGAGGAGTGTTTGGTAAAGTACAGGTTTTACCCATGCTTTTGTTGAACAACGTAAGAATTCCAAACAAGATCAAAAAAAACCCTGAAAGAATTGCTATACTTGTTTTGAATTGATCAAAAATATTGCTTACGAGCCCTGCGATAATACCTAGAATGGCAAAAGCGGTGATAAGACCACAACTGAATACTGCAGTAAGCTTTTTGCTTTGGTTCTTATCCTTAAAAACAATTGCAAGAAATGCAGGAATAACAGCAACACCGCAAGGTGAGGTAAAGCTAATAATTCCCGCAAGAAATGCTGCAAGAAAGGTAAGCCCTGTTGCAAGACCTGTTTGATATGCAATAAGTTTTTGCACCCCTGCAGGAAGTTCTAACGCAGTTACACTGGTAACTAGTATGCTTGCAAGCATGAAAAATACAAGAAGCCTAAGTTTTACGCTCATTGTAATGCTTAGGAATGGTTTGTTTAAAAAGGTTTGCAAAACGTTTTTTTTTGGGGGGGTGGGGGTGATTCGCAACCCTTATCTACTCGTTCATGCTTTTCAATTTTCTTATGGCAGAAAATAAGTGGCTTCGTCTTGCTGCGCAGTCTTGGAAGTTGTTGTGCCAACACCGCTGGCTGGTAGTTGGTAGCGTGCTTGCTGATCTGTTATTTTTATTTCTTCTGGGCTTAATCACCACACCACTACATGAGCTTCTTGTTACACAAATAATTAATATTGGTGCAGCACTTTCACACACAGCATATGTTGCAGGCAGCTTGTTGCAACAAGCGTTATTGCCAGAAGCACGCCCTTTTTTTAACAGAGCAGTTTTATTTTGGGTGAGCAACTTGGTGATAACATATTTCTTGTATGCTATCTTACAAGGCAGTGCATGGTTTTTTTGTGCAAGAATCGCACGATCAAACAAGTCCTGGAGACAGTATGTACGCCGGTTTGCATTGATGAATCTTTTCTGGCTATGCGTATATGCTCTTCTTCAATTGGCGGACTTGTTTTTCAGCCTTCAGCACAAGTTTTTAACACTCACTACTCAAACTTCAATTACTAATGTGCCAGCTCTGCTTTTAGGAGTCATTTCATTTATTCTTGGAATCATAGCAGCATTTTCATATGCAGTAACAACTCTTTCTGGAGGATTACGTGTTAGCCTTGATGCACACCGCAGCATCCCGCTCTTGATTATTCTTTCAATTCTCGGACTTAATGCAGATGCATTGCTGTCGGTTGTGGCAAAAATTCATCCCGTACTGTTAATTGTTGTAGGCGTGATTGTATTTCTTCCATTGCTCACCTTGGCAAGGGTTTATATAATTCTTCTCACTCAATTAGACAATGTGGGTTCACAACCTTAATCCAATTTTTTTGAATCTTGGCATACTACAGATTCGCTGGTATGGTCTTATGTATGTGCTTGGCTTTCTTTTCGTGTATTGGTATGCACGTCGCCAAATCCGTGCTGGCAGTGTTTGCTTAACAGAACAAGAACTTGATTCATGGCTATCATGGGCTGTTGCAGGCATGATTCTTGGAGCACGTCTTGGTGAAATACTGATTTATCGTCTTGAATACTATCTTGCAAATCCATTGAAGATGATTGCGATCTGGGAAGGAGGATTAAGTTATCACGGTGCTCTTGTTGGCATTGTTCTTGCGATTTTATTGTGGTGCTGGAAATACAAAAAATCTTTTTTAGAAATTGCCGATGTTTTTGTAGTGCCAATTTCTCTTGCAAACTCATTTGGTCGTATTGGTAATTTTATTAATGGAGAACTGCCTGGAAGGCTTACTTCTGTACCTTGGGCAGTCAAGTTTCCCTTTGTTGAAGGCTGGCGTCATCCATCACAATTGTATGAAGCGTTTTATAACGTGATTATTTTCGGCATATTGTGCTGGCAAAGTGGGAAAAAAAGAAAGCATGGAGTGTTGCTTGCAGCATACTTGATGATGTATGCAGTATTTCGTTCAATCACAGAGTTTTTTCGCGAACCAGAAATATTTGTTGGACCACTAACTATGGGACAATTCTTGAACGCAATTATGTTTGTTGTTGGCGCGGGACTGATGTGGTGGGTGATGAGAAAAAAAGATAGGTCTGGCGCACGTTGAAAGTGAAATACGTGTCACTTATTACTCGAGTTCAGCAAGCTTTTTAAGTGATTTAGGCTTGATGAGGAGTTCTGAGCCCGTGGTCTAGCGGTATGACGTCTCCTTCACAAAACTATTGAAACGGGAGAAGGTCGCCAGTTCGATCCTGGCCGGGCTCATAAGAATAGTTTTTGGTAATTCATCCACACATTGTTCGCAACTTCTTCAGGAGTGAATTTTTTTATTTCAGCAATTTTCTTGATACTTTCCAACACGTTTGCTGGTTCATTACGCTGGCCAGCAACTGGTGATAAGTATGGAGCATCAGTTTCTGTAAGCAACTGATTCAGGGGCACCTCAGCAATCACCATGCTAAAATGCTGTAATCTTTGACAAACAGGTGGTATTGAAAAATAAAATCCGGCATCTGTTGCTTTTCGTACAAGTGTTTTTCTGCCACCAAAACAATGCATCACAACTTTGTTACAAGAACTGCTTTGCAAAAGGTCAATCACATCTGATTCCGCATTTCTGGAATGCACAATAAGTGGTTTTTTGATTTGCTCAGCAAGCGCAATAATTTTTTGAAATACTACTTTTTGCTGTGTGATTTGGTCAGGGGCATTAGCTTCTTTGTAATCAATGCCTACCTCACCAATTGCAATAATATCTGCTTTGTGTTTGCGTATGAATTCTAGTGTGTCATCAACTGGAGTGAATTGACGCGCAAGCCCTTGCTCTTCAGTAGCATCTGATGAAAAACCTATTGCATCAGTGGGATAGAGACCTAATGCTGGCTTGATAATTGGACATTGTTTGGCAAGAGCAAGCACTTCTTGATTGGTGGAATGATTTACTCCATTGACTATGATTGCTTTCACTCCTGCTTGCTGTGCACGTGCAATTACCGCAGATAAGTCAGTATTAAATCTTGAATGATTCAAGTGTGCATGAACATCAACGAGGAGCATGTGCTTGAGCATGCAAGGGGTCTTATATGCTTATGGTAGACAGTTCAATAGATTCACCAAGTTTTCATACTTTAATTGCAGTAAATGCAGCATGCCATAGAAAGATAGCTGTGCAGAGTGGTGTTTATTCTGAGGAGATTAGCTGCATAAACTATAATAAATAGTAAAAATAAAGAATTTCGATAGGTTACACAAAATTCTGACAAAAAGGGTTGTGGTTAACCAGGATAAACAAAGATAATGCTTTGTTACTATTAAAGAGGAACTAATTTCGAAAGATTTATATACTCATCTTGATACTATAGGCGAGAACAACATAATTCTGCCTGTTGTTCGTGAGTGGTTGTTATATGATTGAATCAGCCTGCCCAGATTGTGGAAGTACAGCATTCTTCATGCACAAAGCACGTGGTGAAGTAATCTGCAAAAAATGTGCATTTGTCCTAGAAGATAACCCTATTGATTTTGGCGCAGATTGGCGTGAATTTGATGAAGATGGCAGCGGTGAAAGCAATCGTCATGCAGGAGCACCTTTTGATCCAAGAATTGGCAATAATCTTGCCACAACAGTAGGCAATCTCGGTGATCTTTCTCATTTAACTGGAAAGCAGCGCTTAAAAGTAAAACGCTTGCGTGCAAAACAAGGCTGGGCAGCTACTGGTTTTGAGCACCGCCTTGATCAAGCATTTAATAACTTACGTATGCTCACCTCACGTCTTGGCGTGCCTTCATACATAGAAAAAGATGCTGCTGAATTGTATCGTGAAGCTGTGGCACGCAATCTTGCGCGCTGTAGACCTACAGAGCATCTTGTGACTGCAACAGTATGGATTGCATGCAAACGTAATCAAGCACCTATTGCGTGGAAAGAATTCGCAACTAAGGCAGACATTGACTTGCGCACACTTCATAGAACCACAAAACTCTTGATTCGCACCCTAAGCTTAAAAATTCATCCTGCAAGTCCTGTTGATTTTGTTGCAAAATTCTCGGCAAAACTCAGTTTGACACACAAAGTTGAACAAAAAGCAGTCAAATTACTTGAAGAATTTATTCGCAAAAAATCTGGCATGAACCCATTGTCTCTCGCAGCAACTGCCATGTATGTTGCCTGCTTACAGTCAGAAGTGCAGCGCACCCAAAAAAGCATTGCACAAACTGCAGGCATTACTGAAACAACTTTACGCAACACACTACAAATGTTGTTTCCTAAAAAACCAGGAAGCAAAGCAAAAAAAAGAAAGTATGTATAAATTTTTCGTTCTAAAACCCAAGCTTTAAATAGACCTTGAACACGCAAAAATATAGGTGATACTATGGGAATCCTTGGCGTAAACTTTACAAAACTTGGTTTAGAAAAAACTGGTCAGATTAAAGGAAAAGTAAACATCAGAAATAATGTTATCATAACTTCTGTTGATAAAGGCGATTTTACCGTAGGCACCGCAAAACAACCACTTCTTAAAGTAGGATTTGAGTTTACTGTGATGTATGAGCCAAAGATTGCCAAAGTTGAAATTTTAGGAGAATTATTATTCCTTGAAAGCGAAGCACAAGTTGATGAACTACAAAAATCATGGCAAAAAGACAAATCATTACCTAAAGATATAAAAGCTGCCTTGCTTACAAGTATTATTCAACGCGCCAACATTGAGGCTCTTATATTGAGTCGTGAAGTTGGTCTGCCTCCACCTATTCAGCTTCCTAGAGTGAACATTAAGTAGGACTTGCTGGTTTGCATTCTGCCAAGAAAAAAACCGAGGATTGACTATGGTGCAAGCTGATATTCGTCTCAAAGTTGCAGAAGCTATTCAAGATGATGTAAATAAAGGCATTGTACGTATTGATTCTGGATTTATGCGTGAGCTTGATTTGCGTCCGGGTGATATTATTGAAATTGAGGGAGTACGTAAGACTGTTGGTGTTGTTGATAGAGCATATCCTGGTGATATTGGTGATAGTATTATTCGTATGGATGGTTTGACACGAAAGAATTCCAAAACAGGCATTGGCGAATTAGTGGTAGTCAGAAAAGCAGATGTCAAAGAAGCAAAAAAAGTTATCATTGCTCCTGCACGCGAAGGTATCATGGTCAAAGCACCACCTGCTTATTTTAAACAAGCATTACTTGGCAGACCTGTTGTCAAAGGCGATATTATTAGCTTAGGAGGCACGCGCCGTCGTCGTCGCATGCAAGGAGACCTTGTTGAAGACATGTTTAGCATGCTTGATGAAACTATGGTTTTTGGTTTTGGTGATTTAAAGTTTGTGGTAGTTGAAACTCAGCCAAAGCAGGCTGCATTAGTTACTGAAGCGACAGAGGTTCAGTTAAATCCTGAAGGTGTTGAGTTTAAGGAAGAAGCAGTTCCTGAAGTAACATATGAAGACGTAGGTGGTTTGGAGGAAGAAATTCGTAAGATTCGCGAAATGATTGAATTGCCATTAAAACATCCTGAAATTTTTGAACACTTAGGTATTGAACCACCAAAAGGTTTGTTGCTGCACGGACCTCCAGGTACTGGTAAAACACTTCTTGCGAAAGCAGTTGCCAATGAAACAAATGCACACTTTATTGTAATTAATGGTCCTGAAGTCATGTCAAAATATTATGGTGAGTCAGAGAATAATTTGAGAAAGAAATTTGAAGAAGCTGAAAAGAATGCGCCAAGCATTATGTTCATTGATGAAATTGATGCAATTGCGTCTAAACGTGAGGAAACAAGAGGCGAAGTGGAGCGGCGTGTTGTTGCACAAATGCTTGCGTTAATGGACGGGCTAAAGTCACGTGGTCGTGTAGTGGTGATTGCTGCCACAAACATGCCTAATCTTCTTGATCCAGCACTTCGTAGACCAGGACGTTTTGATAGAGAAATGGAAGTTGGCGTGCCAAACAAAGAAGGACGCCTTAATATTTTGAAGATTCACACGAGAAACATGCCTTTATTAAAAGATGTTAATTTGAAGGAACTTGCCGCAAGCACGCACGGCTTTGTAGGAGCAGATCTTGCTGCGCTTGCAAAAGAAGCTGCAATGATTGTACTTCGCAATGTCTTGCCTGAGATGAAATATGATAAGGAAAAAGATGAGCCATTTCCTCAGGAATTATTAGAAAAACTTCGTGTTTCTCGCAAAGACTTTAAGGAAGCATTAAAAGTTGTGCGTCCAAGCGCGTTGCGTGAGGTACTTATTGAAACTCCTCAGGTAAAGTGGGAGGATATTGGTGGCTTACAAAGTATTAAGCAAGAGCTTGCTGAGGCGGTTGAGTGGCCATTGAAAAATCCTGATGCATTCCGACGTCTTGGCGTAACACCTCCAAAAGGTATTTTGTTATATGGCGCTCCAGGCACTGGCAAAACACTTCTTGCCAAAGCAATTGCAAATGAAAGCGAGGCAAATTTTATTTCAGTAAAAGGCCCAGAATTGTTAAGCAAATGGGTTGGCGAAAGTGAGAAAGCAGTACGCGAAATATTTACAAAAGCACGTCAGGCAGCACCAACAGTTATTTTCTTTGATGAACTTGATGCACTAGCTCCGCGTCGTGGTGTGAGTTCAGATAGTCATGCAACTGAGCGCGTGGTAAACCAATTGCTAACAGAAATTGATGGTCTTGAAGCACTCAGTGATGTGGTCATTGTTGGCGCAACCAATCGTCCTGACATGATTGACACAGCATTACTCAGGCCTGGTCGTTTTGACAGAATTATTTTAACTGCAGTTCCTGGAAAAGAAAGCCGTTTGGAGATTTTTAAAGTACACACCAAAGATATGCCTCTTGCAAAAGATGTTGATACAGATTGGCTTGCTGAAGAAACTGAGGGCTATGTTGGTGCAGATGTAGAAGCAGTATGCCGCGAAGCAGCAATTTTTGCCTTGCGTGAAAACATTGAAGCAAAAGAAGTTGGCATGGAACATTTCAAAAAAGCATTAGACAAAGTTTCACCTTCAGTAACAAAAGATGTTGAAAAAGCATATGAAGACTTACAACAACGCTTTAGAAGCGCACGAGCCAAAGAAATGAAACAAGAAATACCAGCATACTTTGGGTGAAAAGAATTATTTTTATCACAGAAATGAATACGTACGCAAAAGTAAGTGCGATCTACGGAAGTTATGTCTGCGAGCCCTTTCCTGCACGTGAGACAGTTTGTGTGAAAGAACTACCTCTTGGTGCGAGTGTAGAAATAAGTATGATTGCAGTAAAAGAATAACTATCGATCTTAGTTGAAGATTTTTTTCTACACAACTTTCAACCCAGGAATTCTCTGAAAGTGTTTTTTGTTGTTTGTTTTCAGCGCAAATCCTTGTGCTTTTGCAATGCAGCCAATCAGTATGTCTCTGAATTCAATCATTAAACCACTTTTTTCCAATACTGCTGCAGTTTTTCCTGCATCACTGAGTGAGACCTGAGAAAGTTCTAGTATCCACAGTCTTTGCTGCAATTCATCAACTGCAGCTATTCGTTCTAGCTTTCCGGTTTTGTGCGCACCATAATAAAGCTCAAACAAGTTTATTCGTGTTGTACTAAGAGAAATGCTGTTTTCATGTTTTGCAACAAATTCTAAACAGTCTTGTTTTTTTCTTAGAAAATCAACTAAGAAATCAGTGTCTAAGCAGATTTTGTTTTCCAAGAACTCCACCCTTTTTTGAGTGATTGAAGCATGGTCTTTGCTTCATCATCATTCATCTTCCAGCTTCCTGCAAGATCGCAAATAGGTCTTTTGTTAAGAAGTTCACTAATCGCACGGTCTACAGAAACTGGCTGACCCCTTGCTTTTTGTAATTCTCCTGCAAATTCACAAATCGCATGATAATTATTCGTGCTTACTTTAATAGTACGTGTATCAGTCGTCATGGTTACTAAGTGGTAAAAGTAGTATATAAAACTTTCTACCGCAACCTTTTTTAACTCAACTGATCTTTGTTGCCAGACAGGTGATGTATGGCTCTTCAAGACGTGTTTCAAAAAGTGTTGCTCGCTAAAGATTCTTTTACAGAAATCCTTGGTCAGGAAAAAACAAAACAGCAATTAAAAAGCGCACTCATAATGGGCAGACACGTGATTATTGCAGGACCTCCAGGTGTTGGTAAAACAACTCTTGCAAAAAATGTTGCTGCACTCTTGCCTGATGTAGTGCTCAATGATTGTGAGTATCATTGTAGTCCACAACATCCTGCGTGTCCTTCATGCCAGTCAAAGAAACCAAAAACACGCCTGATAAAAGGAGCTGAGCGCTTTGTGCGCGTCCAAGGAAGTCCTGATCTCACCGCTGAAGACCTCTTAGGTGACATTGACCCAGTCAAAGCATTGCAATTTGGAGCAGCAAGTGTTCAGGCGTTTTCCCCAGGAAAAATGTTCAAAGCAAACCAAGGCATTTTGTTTTTTGATGAAGTAAACCGTGCTCCTGAAAAAATTCAAAACTCCTTGCTTCAAGTGCTTGAAGAAGGCAAAGCAACCATTGGAAGTCATACGGTTGAGCTTGAGGCAAACTTTTTATTTATTGGCACCATGAACCCTGATGAAACCGCAAGCACAGAACGATTATCAGATGTTTTCTTAGATCGTTTTGACGTTGTCCTCATGGACCACCCAGAATCATTAGCTATTGAAACCCAAATTGTGCGCACAAAAGGAGAAAAACTTCTAGTAGATTTTCCAAATCCATTACTCGCAAATGCCTTAGAATTTATTCGAGAACTACGAGTACATAAAGATATTAAACGTAAGCCAAGTGTTCGTGCATCATTAGGCATGTTTGAGCGCAGTCAAGCAAATGCGTTTTTGGCACGCAGAAAAATAGTAACTCCTGATGATATTGCTGATGCATTTTTGTCAGTGCTCGCACACCGTATTGAGCTCAAGCCTTCAGTGAAATTCTTGCAATCACCAGAACAGTTTGTTGTACAGGAATTTGCCAAATTTTGTCAGGAACACCCTGATATGCACGGAGATGGTTTTCTTTGACGGCGATTCTAACACTGAATTAAAGTCTTGGGAAAAAATTGAAGAAACACAAGGCAGTCTTGCAACACAATCTGAAGAAGATAAGTTAATGCGTTCTGTACTACAAAACGATAAGCAATCTATTGATGATGGAAAACTTCTTGAGCAAGGCGCAAGCCAAGGCATTAATGCCTTTGTGCCATCAGCATTATTTGAAAACATGGTACAGAGATATGCTGCAGCAAAACAGTTGTATGGAGAACGCCTGTTTCGACTGCTGACAGGATATTCTGGAGCATATATTGATAGAAACAAAAAAATTCCAGAATTTAAAAAAGAATTACGTCGCCAAATTCAAGCACGTGTTGATAAACTAAAAGAAAAAGGATTGTTAGATGCGCAAGGCGTGCCAACAACGCAAGGATTCACCCTGGCAGGCCTGGTGTTATGTGCTGAAGAGCTTGATAAACTATCTGCACAAGGTCTTACTGGAGACTATGTGTCAAAACGTGTTTCTCATCTTGGAGATGCCTCATGGCCTCGCCAGTTTCACAAAGGTGATGCGTATAGAGATCTTGCGTTACGCGCATCAGTACGCTCAGCAATCCGACGTTCTCATTCAGAATTACAGCCAAGTGATTTACGTTCGGTCTCACGAGAAGCAAAAGGCTCTCTTTCAGTCGTGTACGGCCTTGATGCAAGCGCAAGCATGAAAGGTGAAAAACTTGCTATTGCAAAAAAAGCAGGTATAGCGCTTGCATATCGTGCTATTTCACGCAAAAACAAAGTTGGGCTTATCGTATTTGGTTCTGATGTAAAACATGAACTTGTGCCAACCACTGATTTTGTGCACCTGATTCGCACCATTGCAAGTGTGAGTGCAGGACAACAAACAAATTTTGCAACCCTTATTCAGCGATCAGTTTCCTTTTTTCCAGCAGACGCAGACAAAAAATTGCTCATAGTACTTACGGATGCCTTACCAACAAGCGGTAGTTCTCCAGAAGCTGAAACACTACACGCAGTATCAATTGCGAAAAGTGCAGGCATTGTAATTTCCATCGTAGGCATTAAACTTGATAAAGAAGGCAAAGCTCTTGCTGAGCACATTGCTGCAATGACTGATGGAAGACTATACACTGTATCAAGCCCTGCAGATGCAGATATTGTTGTACTTGAAGAATATGATGCAGCAGTGCGGTGTTCGTAGCGAATAAAACAAGTTTTTTAAGCATATTCAACCTTTTTTTTCAACTATGAATAAATTACAAATTTGGGATTTTGATGGAACACTTGTAGATTCTCAACAAGGGTGCTTCAGCTCATACAAGTTTCTTTGTGAATCATTAGGAATCCCTTTTGAGTTTACATTTGATGAGTTTCGGGCATGGTATGATATTGAATGGCATAATAACTTTTCGAGATTAAAAATTCCGCAAGAACAATGGGAACTTGCTAATGCACTTTATAAAAAAAATATTTGCACAGAAAAACCTTTGCTTTATCCAGGTATAATTGAAGTGATTAAGGCGCAACATGCGCGCTCTTTACTTGTTGTGATATCAGGTGGTAATGGAACTGGTGTACGCAGGAAATTGCAACAGCAAGGCATTCGCAAGTATTTCGCTGAAGTCAGCGGTTATCCTGGGAATTTGATGAAACCAAATCCTCTTCCATTTTTAGAAGTCATGAAACGTCATGGAGCTACTCCTTCTGAAACAGTTTTAGTGGGTGACATGGCAAAAGATGTGCTTACTGCGCGCAATGCAGGTATTGGAAAAATAATTAGTGTGACATATGGGTGGCAAACAAAAGAACAGCTCCTGACCGAGTTGAAAAAACTAAAAATCAGTCCACATTTTTTTGCAAACACACCAAAAGAACTCATGAAAATACTCAAAGACCTATAATCATCAAATCATAAACCTGCTATCATACGTTTACTATACTAAAATATTTTTTTCAGAAGTGTTGGTTTGAGATGGTTTGCTTAGCCTCCTATTTTATATATTCCCTCTACTGAGTTCTCGCATGGTATTTGAGCAAATCTACTCTGTTGAATTTTTAAAAGAGCACCCATGGTATGGGCTTTTGTTGGGTGCAGGCTATTCTGTATTTGGAGTTGCGCTTGCAATGTTCCTATTCCCTAATGATCCTGCACTTGTTGCAGTGGCTATCACATCAATTCTCTTACTTCCCTCATTATATAAGTTCACCTCTTTGGAAGAGTCTTCAGAAAAAAATGCAGTTTTTCACCCCTTACGAGTCTGGCAGGATAATAAGACATTGCTTAAGTTATACCTGACTATTTTCTTTGGTAGCTTTTTTGTGTTCGCATTTTTTGCACTAGTACTCCCGTCCTTGAGCGTCAACTTTTTATTTAAGCAACAATTAGAGGTATTGTTTGGCGTGGGTCATGCGTTTAGTCCTTCCCTGTTCATGAGTTTGTTAGTCAATAATTTTAAGGTGCTTATGCTCTGTTTTTTGATTTCGCTTGTTGCAGGCAACGGCAGCATATTTCTTATTATTTGGAATGCATCAGTATGGGGAACTATTTTTGGAGTCATTGCAAAAACTGCTGCAGCAAGCATTGCAGGAAGTCCTATAATACTTTTTGGTATTATTTTGTTAAGCGTGTTACCGCATGTATTTTTGGAAATCCTTTCCTACTTGTTAAGCGTAATTTCAGGAACAGTGATTTCTGAAGCACTCATAAAAGAAAAGTTTGGAAGTCAAGAACAAAATACAGTACTTATTTCTAATCTTTTAATATTTGTTGCAGCAGTAGTTGTGCTTGTGGTTGCTGCAGGAATTGAAACCATAGTGCTGAACAACTTCACCACATATGCAACAATAGCACGATTGGCATTCTCATGAAAATCTTTGCGTTTACTGATGTGCATGAACATCCAAAGGCAATGAAGATTGTACAGCAACGCGTACGTGAATTCAAACCTGACATCGTGGTATGTTGCGGTGATCTCACTATTTTTGAACATAGCTTGGGAAGAATGATGAAGTGGCTTTCAGGACTGCACAAGGAAGTAATTATTATTCCGGGAAATCACGAAACAGTGCGTGGTTTGAAAAAATATTGCAAAGGAAACGTAAAATGCTTACACCAAAATTCAGCAATGTACGATGATTTGATGTTTGTTGGCTGGGGTGGAGGAGGTTTTTCTCTTGTTGAACCAGAGTTTGAGCGTTTTACGAAACAAATCAATTCAACCATGCAAGGAAAACGCGTTGTGTTGATAACTCATGCACCGCCTTATGGTACAAAGCTTGATTTTTTAGGCAAGAACTGGGGCCATGTGGGCTGTAAAAGCATTACAAAGTTCTTGAAAACTCATAAAGTGTTGCTTGCGCTTAGTGGGCATATCCATGAAACCTTTGGTAAAAAAGATCGCGTTGGTGGCGCAGTGGTATGCAATCCAGGACCGTTAGGCCTGGTGATTGAAGTTTAGCTCTATAGATTGCTCTAGAAACATTGAAAATAATGAGTTGTAAAGTAAACGTCTGGATTTTTGAAAAAATTAATCTAACCTTAAAACGAATTGTATGCTCT
>JAHFOI010000006.1 GCA_023266895.1 Candidatus Woesearchaeota archaeon | reverse complement strand
GGGTATGGTGAGGAAGCCATGAAACAATACATCAAGAATCAAGGACGAGACGAGAATCAATTAAAGCTAAGTCTATTCTAGTTGGATACCCCGGGGCTCTGCCCCGATTGGGAGCTTTATTCATTTCTTTGTTGTATGCCGTCGTTAATTACGAGTCGTTCACGACTTGTAATCTCAGAACTGCGAACAGTGATTATAGATAGGACCAGGAGAGGTATGGCTTGTGAGTTCAGAAAACATGGATTCAGTTGTTGATGTGGAGTCTATTTTATCAATACTAAAAGAACTTCCTTTTTTGAAAGAATTTCGCCCTTCAGGAGAAAACATTCAAGTGCGCAATGCAGTGATTAATCTATGTCCGATTGGCAGGTCAGCTAATTTATCTGCGCGAGAGGTATTTATTGCACAAGCTGTTGCATCTCATTGGAGGAGTGGGGTGCTTGAACAGCTTCAGAAGTTACTAGAACCAGGTGGTTGTGATGTTGCGCTTGGAGGTCAGACAAGTTTTGATGTTTACCCTAAAAACTGGGATAAATCCTTTGTGCTTAAGCATTGCATTCCTGATTTATTTGTTGGCGATGCATTAGGTTTCACAGGGTAATGATCAGGCTATGCTTGGCAAAGTACCTTGTCTTGCGGTGAGAAATTGGAAAGACACTGAAAAATTTCTTTCAATGCTTATACAAAAAAAGGTATAGTTTATCTAACAGCTTTTGCCTCAACTTTAAGCTTGTCTTTAGGCATTGGGCGCGTAACATCCAATGGAAGCACTCCTGCATCAAACTCTTTTTTGGCAATTTCTATGGGATTAAAACAAATTTCTTCAAGTTCTTTTTCAGAAAGTTTGAGAGCAAAAGGCGCACCTTGTGCAATTTGTAATGCACGTGAACCAATCATGCGAGCAACTTCATATTTTGTGTACTTTTCCATACATCACCTTTGGGTTTGGCTATTTAATAAGCTTTCGGAGCTCAGGAGCCTTCTTTACTGCAATGCCAACCATCTTATCAATCTGGTCAATGGTAAGTTTTTCAGCACCGCCTTTTTGTAATGCGCGCACCATGCCATGTTCATCAACCGCAATTGTGAGACGGGCATCCGCAGCTTCTTCTTCCTCAGGCAAAGGATCAACAACAAAGTATTTGTCAATCAAGTACACAGTCACAGTTACTGGATGCATGTCAATAGGTATTGGCGTGCTTGTTCGCTCGCCATAATCTACAATACCTTCCTTAACTCCGGGAAAACGTGCAGCTTGCAGTGCAGCAAGTGCAGCAAGAGCACCCGCATCCATAAGGTCACCGTCATCATTCAATGTCACAATATCAACACTCACTGACCACACTTTTTCCCCAGACTTAAGGCAAAGCTTTTTGACATCAATAGTTTTTGCTTCACGAATACCTCGATCAATCACGCGCGCAAGCTCAATTGCTTGTTCTCCTGGAGGACCAGTCTCAAACTTCGGACTTGACAAGGGGTATAACTCGGCATTCACCATAAGATTGCCTTGATCAGGTGTGTCACCATAGGGTTTTTCTAATGCAAGCTTCACACCAGCCATGATGTCAGTTTTTCCCACACGTACACGCGCACTACCTTCCGCACTTTGGCTCACCCCAGTCTCAACATGAATTGGCCTCCACTCAAGCAAGCCTCTGCCATCATACCGCGTGCCATTTGCGAGATAAGTAATCAAATGCTTTTTTTGTTCGTTATTCATGCTTTCACCACAAACTTTTGCTTTAATGCTTTTTTCTGAATTTCATAAATTTCCCGGCACTTAACTTGCGCAAGCTCTAATGCTTTTTTCAAGTCAGAAGGGCTTATGCCACCATCAAGCTGAAGCAAGGTTATTTCACCAGTGCGCGGAAGCACCGCAACAGGAATATCAGTTGCACCGCCCTCTTCTTCATATGCTTCTTCATCATAAATCAAGTCAGAAACAACCTTATCACCTACCTTTCCCACGGCAACTGCTGCAACAAGATCTTTCATTTCAAGACCTGCATCTGCAAGCGCCATGGCTGCTGCAGTAATGCCCGCACATCGCGTGCCTGCATCAGTCTGAGGAAGCTCAACAAACACGTCAACAACGCTGTTGGGGTAGTCTTTTAAGTCAAGCACAGGAATCAATGCCTTTTCCATCACCATATTAATTTCCTTACTTCTACGAGAACCACCAGGACGCACGCGCTCCCCATGACCTGAAAAAGGCATCATGTTATAATTACAACGCAAAATACCAGTTTGAGGATTTTGCATAAACTTAGGGTGTAAATCACGCGGGCCATACACTGCAGCATAGGCTGTTGTTTTACCTATCTGAAACATTGCACTGCCATCTGCCCGAGGAATGATTCCTACTTTTGCAGTAATTGGTCGTAATTCATCAAACTTTCTTCCATCAAAACGTTTTGCGTATGCCATTATGATTCACTTCCTTCAGTTGTTTGGTGCTGTTCATTCATAGTTGGTGTCTTCCCAGTTTTTTGCTTCAAAAAATCCACCATACGATCAGTAAGCCCAGGAAGGTGGGCTTCAGCCTCAATTTTTTTGATAGCCTCAGCAGCAATTAATTCTTGGCTAGGCGCGCCATGAAGCCACACAAGACCATTTTGGCCAACAATAATCTCGCAACCAGTTGCGTTCTTAATTAATGAAATCATGGAAGCATCCTTGCCAATAATACGAGGCACCTTGTACGCATTCACCTCAACCATTCTGCCACCTTGCAATTTGTGCAACCCAGGACCTCGTGTAGAAATATCAACCAGTTTTTGACTTGTAACATTCGTGACCTTGCACACAATCCAGTCACCAAGCGCAAAATACTGCGTCAAGTCAGCACCACGCGCCACAAATTCATTCGTAGCATCTTTCAGGTTAAGCACTGCAGAATATGGACTGTTGGTGTCCACACGCCAGCCGGTAAGCAACACATCAGTCATTTGGCAAATAATTTTGTCTTCAGCTTTAGGAATGTACTTGCCTGACAAAGGAATCAGTTTTACTACTTTGCCTTCTACAGACACCATGCCTAGCTTGCTTGCTACAAGCACGTCGCCATCACGAAACACTCCCTTATTTGGCACAAAGCCCATGCCTTGCGCGATTATTTCGCCGGGCACTGCAATTTCTTTATCTTTTATTAATAATGCTTCACTCATAGTATCACCCAGTTACGCGAACAACCTTTGCTTGTACACTGCCATGCGTTAGGCTGTTCAGTTTATCATACAATTCTTGCTCAAGACCGCCAGGAATTTCCACAGTACCACTCCAGCTACCATCAGTCAGCCACTCTTCACGTAAAATCCTGCATAACTGTTTTACCACAGAAAATGCTTTTGATGCCTGAGCTGCAGGAAGTGTGAGCGCAATTTCTTTAGTCTCAAACTTAATAGGCAAAATAGGCCTGAGTTGTTTGATCACCTCTGCAACTTGTTGTTCAGCAGGAGCGAACTCATTTACGTGTACCTTTGCCTCATCAAGCGCTGCCTGAATACGAGTGACTGGGTGAGGTGCATGTGTATGCGGGTCAACACCTTGCTTGTGAATCAACTGCACAAGTCGTGCTTTGGTCTGTTCTAACAGCTTATTTTTGTACTCTTGCGTGAGCTGCACATCACCCTCTGCCAAAATTTTTGCTGCAACAATCAAGGGGTCTGAAGACTCAAATAATGCTTGCAAGCGGTGCTCTGACGCAACCATTCCTTTTTTGGCATCACTAAAAATCTTAGGCATGACAAGCACGTCACGTACATCACCTTGTTTTGTTTTACGCCACGTAAGTGCTTTCTCAGCATCAACCACTATTTCAAAATGGTCAGAGCCTTGCTTCCAGCGCGCAAGATTCATGTGCTCACTCATATTTTCTTCCTCGTTTCTTTGGCAACACGCTCAAGCTTGTCACGCTTTACTACCACAAACTTTTTGTCAGTTGTGGTAATGTATGCTGCATCAAGACGTTCCACATTAAAGTTTTTGTCCAATACTTGAGTTAGTGCGCTTACGGCAAGACGAAGTCCATCTTCAATTGTGAGATCGTCGCGGTATTCTTTTTCAAGAATTGCCTCAATTTCAGGCTCTCCTTCGCCAATAGCTGTTGCCTTGTACTGGAAAAACATGCCTATCGGATCAGTCTCAAATAGCTTGGGACCTTCAGCATCAATGCCTCCAATAAGCAATGAAACACCAAAGGGTCTAAGCCCGCCACTTTGGGTACAGATCTGCTTCAGCGCACACACGTCTTTTACAACCGTGATAACATCTACTGCGCTGTCAAACGTAACACGATGCTGTTGTGCTCTCAGTTGGGCACGCTCAATCAACACACGTGCATCACTCAAAATACCGCTTGCTGTTGCACCAATGTGTTCATCAATCTGAAACATCTTCTCAATACTTTCAGGAATCAATAATTTGTCCATCACGCGCTTGTCCGCAACAAATAAAATACCATCCTTACACACCATGCCAATTGCAGTATTGCCTTGACGCACTGTTTTCTTGGCATACTCCACTTGTAACAGCCTGCCATCAGGACTGAACATGGTAATTGCGCGGTCATAGCCCATCATCTGATGAGGTGATGACGGCATTGCTTCATCCTCTTTTCTTGCCATAGGTTTTTTCCTCCTAAATCACAACTTTTGCAGCTTTATTCAGCATGCCAGAACAGGCTCGTGAACACACAATCGCAGGCGTGCCATTACAGCTTTGCAACCAGGCAAATGATGCCATAAGAGGCTGCACAGACGTGTGTGTTACACGAATAATACCTCGCTGACGTCCAGGATTATATTTTTCCTTGATAAACAACAAACCCGCACTTGCAACACCCATTGCGCCGTATAAGTCATGAAATGATTGCTCAATAGCTGTTGCAACACTTGCCATACTCACAGAGGTTTGACTTATCACTTCAAACGCAACATACCGCTTCTTTTCCCGAAGCGAAGGACGCAATGGTTTTAATCCCATAAATAACAAGTACCTCGGTTCCTATCTCTCTTCACAATAATCGCAGACAGAGGTGGTTTATAAAACTTGCGAGAAATAACTGCCTCAAGTTTGTGTTCTGCAAAGTCCTTTATTAACATCCCTTGAACGAAGTTAAAGCAGTTATCCTGGACTTGTATGGAACCTTAATTTATCTTGTCAGTGAAACAAAACTGCTGCAATATTCTTCTATAGTTGTCTCAAGCATCAACACTATCTTCTGCAGAAGGATAGGCCACTCTTGCAAGATTTCTCATATCTGCACACAACATTTCATCACGTAGATCGATCTTACGAACTATTTGTCCAGTTCCACGCAGGCGTTTTTTTGCTCTTTCAAATTCTTCATCTTGACTACAAGTGTATGTATGAATACTTCTGAGCATGGCACACACATACGTGCTTGGCGTGAGTGCATCAGGAAGTTCTTTTGCAAGACATCGCGCAAAAACATTAAGATGTTCTAACGCAACAGGAAGTTTTCGTAGTTTAGCACGCACAATTTTTGCAGTATATTCTGGGGTTGGCACGTAATTAGGTATTACCTTCTTGCTTAAAACTGTTACGAAGAATTTTTTTCAAGTCTGAAAGCGTGCAATATTTTTTGTGGAGATTATCTCAGTTCTGCATCTACTTTTTCAAGAAGGTCGGCATTTACTTTTTCGTCAGGATCAAGTCCTTTATTTTGAAGGTCTAATTCTTGATAAAATCTGCGAGCTGGAACAATAAAATCTGCACGTACATCACTGCCTTGTTTGTTACCTGATTCTGCTATTGCTGAGTAGGTGAGTAAGCATGCATGATGTTCGGTGATTGCGCGAACGCCTTGAAAACCCATTTTCACATACACATCACGTGCTTCAGAAAATAAGTCTCTTGCTTCATTCATTTTGTTTTGTAGCAGTCTGAGCCTACCAAGATAAATTGTTTCAACAGGATCTTTAGTAGTAATTAATACGCCTGCTTTTTTCCGAGCATAGACTGCATTGGTTAATAGTGTTTCAGCAATTTCTTCACTTTGTTTTCCAAACTCAGCTGAGCGTTTCAAGTATGCTTCAGCTAATGAAATGCTGTATTGCCAGAAATTTGAAAGGAAAATGTAAGACTTGGTATCATGCTGAATAAGCGGAATGCATGCCTTGTTGTAAATCTCTAGTTCCAAGCGAATATCTTTCTTTTTATCACGTGCATATTTCATCATTCCTAAAATAATGTTTCCACACATATCGTCTTCGATGAGTTGTTCATCTAATGCAGGTGTGTGAAAGCCAGCAGCTTTTTCAAATTCAGGGGAAACTAGTATGTCACCATGCGTTTTTTGTTTGGCCCAAGTGCTGAAAAAATCATCACCAAGTCTGTTGCCTGCAAGATTAATAACAACTTTGCCAAGTCTGTCGAGTGTGTTTTCTATATTCCTGAACTCAGTTGATTCAATGATATATGATTTTTCATCACCGCATGGCACCTCAAGATACACGTGCATTGGGCCATAAATGATGTGTGCAGAAATATCAAGACGCCTGCATACATGCGTGATGAAATACGAAAGTAAATCACAATCTAAATGCTTAAATCCATTGTCAATATGGAGCGCAGGATTAAACGCATTTGCAAGTAAGTCTTCCCCGCTGTAAAAGAATTTTTCCTTCCGCATTTCTTCTGCAATAAGTTGCAAAAGAATGTCTTTTGTCGCGGTTTGCGCACCTTGCACAGCATCAGGTGTTTTCAAGTCTTTTATAATACGTCGTGCAACTCTATCAGACACATCATTTGCTGTTTGTATAATTCTTGCGGTCTGTCGAGGAAATTCTGACTCTGGCAGGTTTAATCGGTTGAGTAATTCTTCTTCAAGACTTGCATACTTTTCCCAAGGACTAAATGAATAGGGAAAATTTTTAGGATTTTTGGCGTACAGTATGGGCGTGGGAGAAATTCTCTCGCGCAATGCCATAGCTTGTTCAACAAGCCATGCAAGAGTTCCTATGCGTATGCGTCCATCATTACATGTTTCGTCAACAAGTGCTACGCCAGCAAGCGCTCCGATGCCAAACATTGTTTTTAGGCAGCCTCTACGATCAGTACGAGGCTCTTCAGCAGGAAGTGGAGGTTGGTTAAGCAATGCTTCTTTTTCTTCAGGAAAAATTGCTGTAGGAAAAGGTTCTTGAGGGCTTTCAGTAATCTCAGCACCTTCGTCAAGATAGTCAGTAGGGTCTCTCGATTCTTGATCTTCAGGAAAAGTGGTTTCTTGTGAAAAATCGTCTTGCTCTCCAGCTTGTGGTTCATTTGTTTCTAAAGGGGCTGCATCAGCAGGCGCTTCACCTGTTTCTTCCTCGCCAGGAACTTTTTCTTCAGGTTGCCATTCATCAGTATTGTCAAAATCATCAGAAGCCATGCAGCAATGTGACGCTGAGAAGTATATAAAGCTGTGTCTTTTTTGTTACTCTACAGTGCTCTAATCTGTTTTATGTTTGCATTCAGTCTAGAGCAATTATGCAATAAGCGTTTTGCGAAAAAACAAGCATTATCTATTTTGTCTAGCAAGGTATGTTTTCAAAACTTCTTCAAATTGCTTCTGGCGTTGCATGGCTTCCTTATCATGCACATCAGATAGGGGTAGATGGTGGGCTCTTTGTGGGTTTTTAATGCCAGCTTTTTCTAAGTCTTTATCATACTTGCCCATGTTAAATAATGTGAACCAAGTATTACACATATCAATTCGTTCTCGTGCTATCTGCATTCCTCCTAAATATGATGGAGCCCTGAATAAGTTATTCCATTGTAGATTAGGTAGATTAGAAAGACTCAGCACACTAAATTCGTGCTGTTCAAGAAAAAAATCAAGAGTGCCATCACTTCTCAAATCAATATAGACTTTCATGTCTGGACCGCGAACATCAGTGTATGCAGAAAATACATAGAGTCCACCAATGGTTTTCGTGATGGGTGCTGGTGTGTACGCCTTCACAAGACTGCATATTCCTGCGATTCCCAAAAGCGCACTTGTGAGAATACCTGCGGGCTCGCCAATTAAAGGACACTTTTGCATAAGCTTTTGCATGAACAACATATTTGCAAGACCTTTTTAAGTGTTTTCAACTGAGAATTATGCGGGATTTTTGTGTAATTTGGCAGTTCAGAAAAAACAAAAAACCGTTATCTTTATAAATACCGCCTTAGTTTTCATGAGTATTCCTGTAATACGTGGAGGGTTTTTGACTTTGCCTGCCAAGAATGTTCTGTTCAACAATGCACGCAGCGCTAGCTCGCTCTCTTTTTTATTTTCAGCTATTTATTCAGTTTCTTCTTGTGCTTCTTCAAATGTTATTCTTTTAGGTATTTCAAGTGCATGCGTAAGAAAAAATAAATCACAATCATATATCATTCACGGGCCGGTAGCTCAGCCTGGAGAACAATGTTCGGGCACTAGAGCACTCGCCTTTTATCAACTTAGTTTTGTGAATTCACGAAATTAATTGAATGAAAGCGAGTGGTCGCGGGTTCGAAACAACCAGCTATACGGCACACAAACGCTACCATAGCCGGTCTGCGAATGTCCCGTCCGGCCCGTTACGAGCAAACCACATGGCAAAACCAGACATCACACAGCACGTCATTGTGCCTAAACACCAAAAGCTTAGCGAACAAGGTAAAAAAGAGCTTTTGGAAAAGTATGGACTGCAAGGCATTAAAGAACTGCCTCGTATTCTTGCGCGAGACCCAGCACTTGAAGGTCTTGATGCAAAAGAAGGTGAAATCATTAAAATAACGCGCAAAAGTATGACTGCAGGTCATGCCATCTTTTACCGTCGTGTGGTGAACGCATGAACAACGCACGACTTCTCATCAAAAAATATTTTGACCAGCACAGTTTTGTGAACTCAAGCATTGAAAGTTTTAACCAGTTCATTGAGCAAGAACTTCAGTCAATCATTGAAGAAAACAAGCTCATAGAGCCAACAATTATTCCACCAAATGTTGATTCTTTCAAAATCAAGCTTGACAAAATCTGGGTGACAAAACCAGAACTCACTGAAGCTGATGGAAGCAAGCGTGATATTTACCCTGTTGAAGCACGCCTAAGAAAAATAAGTTATGCTGCGCCAGTATTTCTTGAAGTAAGCGCACACATCAATGAAATTCAACGAGAAACCTTTACCACACAAATTGGCAGCTTGCCAGTCATGCTCAAAAGCAATTTTTGCCATTTAAGCAAGCTTAATCGTGAAGAACTTATTGCGAAAGGCGAAGACCCTGATGACTCAGGAGGTTACTTTATCATTAATGGAACTGAACGCGTGCTTGTCAATATTGAAGATCTTGCCAGCAATCACGTGCTTGTAGAAGAAGCATCAACAGGGCCAAGTCAGTTTGTGGGTAAATTATTTTCAGAATCAGGAAGTTACAAAATACCGCACAGTTTGGAACGCATGAAAGATGGATTGTTTTATCTTACCTTCACACGTGTACGTAGAGTACCGCTTGTTGTGGTGCTGAAAGCACTTGGATTGCTCAAAGATGAAGACATCATGACTGCAGTCAGCAAAGAGCGTCAGTTTGATGATGTGCTCATCAACCTTTTTGAGCATGTTAGTATTAAAACATTTGATGACGCTATGGATGCAATTGCTAAACACTTAGGCATTACCCAATCAAAAGAAATACGTAATGAACGCGTCATAGAACTCCTTGATAAATATTTATTACCTCACATTGGGCTGCGGAAAGAAGATCGCTTAGCTAAAGCACACAACTTGTGTAAAATGCTGAAAAAATACATTCTTGTTAGTAGTGGCGAAGCGCCTGTTGACAACAAAGATCATTACATGAACAAACGCCTCAAACTTGCTGGTGACTTGCTTGCAGACTTATTCCGTGTAAATCTTAAAGTACTTATTGGCGACATGATGTATAACTTCCAGCGTATAGTCAAACGAGGCAAGTTTCCAAGCATTAAAGTCATTATTCGCGAAAAACTCCTCACGAGCAGAATTTATTCAAGCATGGCAACAGGCAGTTGGGTTGGTGGAAGAAAAGGTATTAGCCAACGCATTCAGCGACTTAACTATCTTAATACTGTCAGCCACTTGCAGCGTGTGGTCAGCCCGCTTTCAGCAACTCAAGAAAACTTTGCCGCACGCGAACTCCATCCCACGCACATGGGGCGTTTATGCCCTAGTGAAACTCCTGAAGGAACAAACATTGGTCTTAAGAAAAATTTTGCACTTCTTGCCTCAGTTACAAAAACAACTTCTGAACAAGATACCTTAAAAGCACTAAAAAATCTTGGAGTAAAACTGGTGAACGCATGAGTGAAGTATACTTAAATGGCAAATACCTTGGGCAAGTTGAACAAGGCAGTCAGTTTACAAATCGCATACGTGAAGAACGCCGACGTGCAGTCATGCCAGGCACAACCAATGTGCACTATGATGAAGTGCTTGATGCAGTGTATGTTGAGTCGGGCAATGGACGCGCCCGACGACCACTTATTATAGTAAAAAATGGCGCCCCACTTTTTACTGATCGTCATGCAAAACAATTAGAAAAAAATGAGGTTTCCTGGAATGATTTGGTTGAGCAAGGTATCATAGAATATATTGATGCAGCAGAAGAAGAAAACTGCTTTGTGGCATACACACCTGAAGAGCTCACCCCGCAACACACTCATCTTGAAATTTCTCCACTCGCAATGCTTGGCATTACCACAAGCCTTGTGCCCTTTGCAAACTTCATTCAAAGCGCACGTCTTGCAATTGGTGGAAAAAACCAAAAACAAGCCATAGGACTATACACTGCAAACTATCCACAACGCATGGACATGGATGTCAATATTCTTCATTATCCACAAAATCCTGTGGTCACCACAATGACGCATGAGCTTGTGGGTTATGAAAAACATCCTCATGGTCAAAACGCAGTCATTGCCATCATGTGCTATAAAGGCTACAACATGGAGGACGCAATTATTGTTAATCAGAGTAGTATTCAGTTAGGCTTTGGAAGAAGCACGTACTTTAGGCCCGCAATAGCAGAAGAACTGCGCTATAGTGGGGGTCTCATGGACGAGCTTGGCATTCCAGGCAAAGATGTACAAGGCTACAAAAGCGAACGTGACTATCGTCATTTAGAAGATGATGGAATTATTTATCCTGAAGCAAAAGTCAAAGAAGAAGAAGTTGTGATTGGCAAAACAAGCCCACCACGCTTCCTCAGCAGCATGGATGAATATTCATTAGCAAGCAATGTACGCAGAGAAAGCTCAATCGCTCTCAAGCATGGAGAAGAAGGATCAGTAGACTTTGTCCTCCTCACAGAAAATGAAGAAGGCAACAAACTAGTGCAAGTCAGAATTCGTGACACGCGCATGCCAGAAATAGGTGACAAATTCATTAGTAGGCACGGACAAAAAAGCGTTGTTGGCATTATTGTGCCAGAAACAGACATGCCCTTTACAGCATCAGGTATGACCCCAGACCTTATCTTTAGCCCGCACGCAATTCCCAGCAGAATGACAGTCAGTCACATGCTTGAATTTATTGGTGCAAAAGTTGGCGCACTTGCAGGACGACAAATTGATGCCACGACCTTTTCTGCAGAACCAGAAGAAGCATTACGCAAAGAGCTTGCAAGCCTTGGCTTTCACGAAACAGGCACAGAAACAATGTACAATGGCATCACAGGCGAACGCATGCAGGCACGCATATTCATAGGAAATCAATATTATCTCAAACTCAAACACATGGTTGCGAACAGAATCCAAAGCAGAGCGCGAGGGCCAGTCCAGCTCCTCACGCGCCAGCCCACGGAAGGTAGAGCCAAAGAAGGAGGACTACGACTTGGTGAGATGGAAAAAGATACGTTTGTCGCTCACGGCGCAAGCCTCCTGCTCAAAGAACGCTTTGATTCAGACAAAACCATAGTACCAGTATGCGAGCAGTGTGGTATTATTGCAATTCACGACCAAATCAAAGAAAAACGCTACTGCCCGATTTGTGGTGACAACGTAGAAGTCACAGACATAGAAATCAGCTATGCATTTAAACTCATACTAGACGAGTTCAAGAGCCTTGGCATATATCCAAAGCTCATACTCAAAACAAAATACTGATAAAAATATTGAGGAAAATACCTAATGCCAAAAAAGAAACAAGAAACAGAAAAAAGTGCAGACTCTGAACGCATAGTCCTTACTACACAAGAAGAGAAAACTCCTGCAGAACCAGCACAGGCAAAACCTGCAAAAACAGAAATTGTTACTCCATCAGAATCAATTATTCCAGTAGAACCAACTATCAAGCGACCTGAAGGTATGAGCAGAGAAACTGCAGAAGGCATCACGCGGCATGTATTCAAACAAGTCAAGTCAGTACTGTTTGGCTTGCTTTCCCCAAAAATGATTAAGAAAATGGCCTCAGCAAAAATAGTCACTCCAGAATTATATGACAAAGAAGGCTACCCAGTTGATGGTGGTTTGATGGACATTAGACTTGGGGTGATTGATCCAGGACTCAGATGCAAAACTTGCGGTAGCAAGCTCAAAGAATGCATAGGTCACTTTGGGTATGTAGAACTTGCACGACCTGTTGTCCACCTCAAATTTGTGCCAGTTATTTACTTAATCCTTAAATCCACATGCGGTAGCTGTGGCAGAATACTTGTGCCTCAAGAAAAACATGAAAAATTCAAAACATTCCTTGAACGCATAGAGCGTGAAGAAGGCATAGAAGCTCGACGCAAAGCAATCAAGCAAGTAATTGAAAGTTTGAAAACAACAAACAAATGCCCGCATTGCAAAGCAAAACAAATAAAAGTTAAGATTGAAAAACCAACCAGCTTTGTAGAAGACGACCGAAGAATTATGCCTGTTGAGGTACGCGCACGACTTGAACGAGTGCCAGACCAAGACTGCGAACTATTTGGTCTTAATCCAGTTGTTGCACGACCAGAATGGATGATACTCACTGTTCTTGCAATTCCCCCAGTCACTGTACGACCAAGCATTACTCTTGAAACAGGCGAGCGCTCAGAAGATGATCTCACACACAAGCTCGGCGACATTGTACGAATCAACCAACGCTTGTTTGAAAACATAAACGCAGGAGCTCCAGAAATTATTATTGAAGACTTATGGGACTTGTTACAATACCATGTGACCACCTTCTTTGATAATAACGTGCCACAACTGCCTCCAGCACGACACAGAAGTGGTCAGCCCCTAAAAACAATCACTGAACGTATCAAAAGCAAAGAAGGACGCATTCGTCACAATCTTGCAGGCAAACGCACTAATTTTTGCGCACGAACAGTCATTAGCCCAGATCCAATGATTCGTATCAATGAAGTTGGGGTGCCACGCATAATTGCAATGAAGCTTACGGTGCCAGAAATAGTCAATGACTGGAACATGGCCTACCTGAAAAAGTTTGTGAACAAAGGACCTGGAGAGTATCCTGGTGCAAACTACATTATACGCCCTGATGGCAAAAAGAAAAAAATCACTGAAGAAACCAAAGAAGCAGCTCTTGAAGAACTCCAGCCAGGATATGTTGTTGAACGACACTTGCTTGATGGAGATATAAGCATTTTCAACAGACAACCAAGCTTGCATAGAATGAGCATGATGTGCCACCGCGTCAAAGTGCTACCAGGACGAACACTCCGTCTTAATCCAGCAGTGTGTGCACCCTACAACGCAGATTTTGATGGCGACGAAATGAACTTGCACATCCCACAAAGCGAAGAAGGACGCGCAGAAGCAGAACTTCTCATGGAAGTACAAACTCAGATAGTATCGCCTAAGTTTGGGATTAGCGTGATTGGTTGCACGCAAGACGGCATCTCAGGCAATTATTTGCTCACACGATTCCTCACCCTGCAACGCAAAGAAGCAATAGAACTTCTTGCAACTGTTGGCATCACTGACTTTAGCAGGCTACCACGCAAAGAAACAATCACAGGAACAGAACTGTTCTCACTCATCTTGCCTGAAGACTTCCATTACACAGGAAAACTTAAAGATGGCTCTATGCTCGTCATTAAAGAAGGAAAAATTCTTGAAGGATTTATTGACTCAAAAGCAATTGGTGGTGATGGTGAAGGGCTTATGCTACGATCATTACACAAACAGTATGGTCCAAAAAACATCATTACTATCCTCAACAATATTTCACGTCTTGGCATAGAAACACTCTTGCGACATGGCTTCACTGCCTCAAGCGCAGATGTTGACCTTGTTGTAGAAGCAAAAGATAAAGTCAAAGCAGTACTTGATCAAGCAGAGCAAGACAGTCAGGAGCTCATCAAAAAATTCCATGACGGAAGTCTTGAACTTTTGCCTAGCAGAACACTGCCAGAAACTCTTGAGCTATGCCTCATGGAGCGCCTTAACAAAGCGCGTAACATGTGTGGTGAAATAGTGAATGCCTATGCAAAAAATCCTAAAGAAAACCAAACACTTCTCATGGTACGTTCAGGCGCACGGGCAAGCGTATTATCACTTGTTCAAATGGGTGCAATGGTAGGCCAGCAAGCACTGCGTGGAAAACGTGTTGATAAAGGCTACAAAAATAGAACACTCAGTTGTTTTAAACCAGGTGATTTGAGTCCAGCAGCACGAGGATTCGTGGCAAATACCTTTAAGTCAGGACTTAATCCGAAAGAATTTTTCTTTTGCAGCATGGCAGGCAGAGACAGTCTTATGGACACAGCATTGAGAACGCCAAAAAGCGGATACTTGTATCGAAGACTCGCCAACGCAATGCAAGATCTTCGTGTAGAATATGATAACACAGTTCGTGATGCAGCAGGAAGAATAATTCAGTTTGAGTATGGAGAAGATGGCGTGGATGTTGCAAAATCAGAAAGTGGTAAGATAGATGTGCAACGCGTCATTGACCAGGTATAGGAGGAACAATGCACCCAGAATTGAAAGAATACGAAGACAAAATGCCCGCAAAACTCCTTGAAGAATTAGAGGAAAAATGCCCTGCATCAAAACTCAAACGCGCAGCAGTAAAATTGTATGAAGAATACTGCAATAGCAGAATTGAATCAGGTGAAGCAGTTGGACTTGTCAGTGCAGAAAGCATTGGAGAGCCAGGCACGCAAATGACTCTGGACACATTTCACTTTGCAGGTGTGCACGAACTCAACGTCACTATGGGCTTGCCGAGACTCATAGAAATTCTTGATGGAAGAAAAGAAGTAAGCACACCACTTATGGAAGTATTTTTGAAAAATCCCTACAACAAAGGCAAAGACCTTCGAGAACTTGCTTTGCAAATCAAAGAAACACTGGTTGGTGAAGTAGTTGCAGAATACACCACGAATATTGTTGATTTACAACTAGAGGTACACCTGAAAAAAGATCGTGTCAAAGAACTCGGGCTCACTTCAGGCGCAGTTGGTAAATCAATAGAAAAAGCAATCAAAGGAATCAAGCTCAGCAATTCTGGGGACACACTTGAGATAAGCATGAAAAATAGAGACAAGCACAGCCTCAATGAATTGCACAAGCTTAAAGAATCAATTAAAGAAGTGTATCTTCAAGGCATTAAAGGCATAAAACAAGCACTGCCGGTCAAGCGCAAAGAAGAGTTTGTTATTGTCACTGCAGGAAGCAATCTCAAAAAAATCCTTGAGATGGATTTTGTTGATACAGAACGAACAACCACTAATGACATTTATGAAATTGCTGCAGTGCTTGGTATTGAAGCAGCACGACAGGCAGTCATTGACGAAGCTACCAAGGTCATGGAAATGCAAGGCTTAGACGTGGACATACGTCACCTTATGCTTGTTGCAGACACTATGTGTGTTTCTGGCGAAGTCAAAGGCATAACCCGATATGGTGTTGTAAGCGAAAAGGCATCAGTGCTTGCACGCGCAAGCTTTGAAACCCCTATCAAACATGTCATCAATGCAGCACTTGTGGGAGAAACAGATCCTCTCACATCAGTTGTGGAAAACGTCATGCTCAACCAACCAGTACCCATAGGCACGGGACTGCCTGGGCTCATCAGTAAGGAGGAACCTCATGGCAAAAAAGATTGAAGACCCACTTGGTGCAGAACTAAAAAAACTCATGACGGCAAAACGAGTAATTATTGGTACAGAACGTACCATCAAGCACGCTCAACAAAACAAGCTGGCGCGCGTGATTGTGACAAAAAATTGTCCTCTTGCAGTCAGAAAACAATTGCAAACCGCATGCGGTACAACACTGGTTTGCGAAGAGATTGAGCGACTCAATTCAGAACTTGGCATGCTGTGCAAAAAACCTTTTGCGATTTCTGTCCTTGGCATTACACGATGAACGCAATCACCCTGGACAAAAATGCACTCCAATCAATCCAACTTTTTGAGCAGCTCACGCATGCACGATGCAAAGACTACATCCCACAGGAAGCACTCATTCTTTTTATTGTTGAACCTGATAACATTGGCAAAGCAATAGGCAAACACGCAGTTCACATACGGCATCTTGAACAGGCACTGCGCAAAAAAGTCAGAATCATAGAATATGCTCCAGAACTTTCTCAGTTTGTACGCAACGTCATCTCACCTCTTGAATTAGAAAATTATGAGGAACGTGATGGAATAGTCCTGATTACAGCAAAAGATTTAAAAACACGAGGCATGCTCATTGGAAGAAACGCTTCTCATCTTAGGGCATATGAAGCAGTCATTAAACGATACTTTCAAATACAAGAACTCAAAGTGAACTAAATGGTAAAAAAAGCACGAGGAATCAACAACGCAAAAAGCCTTAAGCATAGACGGCACAAAGGCAAATGGCTTGACAAAGATTACGTGCGAAGCATACTTAATCTCAAAATCAAGTCAGACCCCTTAGAAGGTGCAGCACAAGCAAAAGGTATAGTGCTTGAAAAAGTGCAGAGAGAAGCAAAACAGCCTAACTCGGCAATGCGTAAGTGTGCGCGAGTTCAGCTCATCAAAAATGGACGGCAAGTCACTGCATTCATGCCCGGCACAGGAGCGCTCAAGCTCGTGGACGAACATGATGAAGTACTCATTCAGTGCATTGGCGGAAAAAAAGGTAGGGCAAAAGGTGACATTCCAGGTGTGCGATGGATGGTTGTGCAAGTCAATGGTCAAAGCCTACGTGATCTCTTACGCGGAAAACTAGAAAAAGCACGCAAATAAAATTAGAAAAAAAAATCAAAAAATAAACCGAAACACAATATACACGTAAAATCATATAAAACTAACACACAAAAACCATGGCAGAACTCCTTGCATTTGGAACTTGGAAAACAAGCGACATCAAAGTAGAAGATTTTGGACTCCAAAAATACCTCAGCCTTGACGCACGTCTCGTTCCAAAAACAGGTGCGCGCTATGCAGGGAAAAAATTCTACAAAAGCAAAGTATTCATTATTGAGCGGTTAATTAATAAAATCATGATACCAGGGCACAAAAGTGGCAAGCACGCAAAAACAAGCGGTCATTGCACAGGTAAAGCAGGAACAGCGTATGAAATCATGCGCAAAGTCTTGAAACTCATAGAAGAGCAAACCAAGCAAAACCCTATTGCAGTCGTGGCAAAAGCCATAGAAAATGCAGCACCACGCGAAGAAATAGTTACCATAGAATATGGTGGCGCACGATATCCCAAAGCTGTTGATTGCGCACCTCAACGACGAATAGACACTGCATTACGATTTTTCATCCAAGGCGCCTATGATAAGTGTTTTGGCAAGAAAAAAGGCGTTGTGCCAGCTCTTGCAGAAGAACTCATTGCAGCAAGTAGAATGGATTCACGAAGCTTAGCTATTCAGAAAAAATTAGAATTAGAACGACAAGCAGATAGTAGCCGATAGGAAAATTCTTAGGAATGCATTCAAAATAGAATTTTTCTTGTTTCTCTCATTTTCTTTGTTTATTTCTATAGGAAAATAGTGTTAAGTTAATAATTGATGAGTCGCTACAGTTCTGAAGCCATCGCTCTGGTGTTATAGCGAACGACATAATTTTTTAGACATTCAGATGTAATTCGCTATTACGAACGGTTGCGAGAGTCTTGCAACCTCAAAACAGCAATGACGTGGGTTGCGAGAGTCTTGCAGACCTACGAACCGAAGTGAGTATGGACAAGTATTGTATAAAACTTTTGTCAGTCAGTATGTTGTTACTGTTGGAAGCGCTCCCCTCAAGGCGGTGGTGGCAGACTTTTTTACAAAGCCACTTCGCCACCACCTTTAAATACACCTTAAATGTGCACGAGAATGGGATGGCACGCTATAGTACAAGTCTGGATGTAGGTAAAGAAATAGAGTCTGATTCTGTTAAGCCAATGAATCCTCCGCCAGAAAATGAAGAACAAATAACTCTTGATGAGGTTCAACCTTCTGAGGAAGAAGAGTTCTTAGCGCAAAAGCGCGCAAAAAAAGCAGGGCGTATTGCAAAACAAGCCACGAAAATCACAGATGATTCAGGTGATGAAGTGGATGATGAATCAGCAACAGCTAATTATGCCAAACGATTTATGGAAATGGACGAAGAAGCAGAAGATGAACTTGTAGATCGTGCGCAAGACCAAAAAGACATACTTGATGATGCAGAACCAGAAGAACACGTTGTTGAAGCTCTTGAAAACAAAACTGAACCAAAAAAAGCTTCTTCAGAACAAGAAGAAGATGTACAGCACATCATCAAAAAACCACAAAAACAAATTCATAAAACAGAAAAAAAAGAGCCAGAACAAAAAGAAGAACATCTAAAAGAAGAAAAACAAAAGGGTGAACAAAAAACCGCGCCAAAATCACGTGTTGAAGAAAAACTCAAAGAAGAAGTGATTCAAGAACAAGGTATTTCATGGGCGTGGATCATTGCAATCATCATTTTTGTTATTATTGTAGCACTTGCGTGGAAGTATTGGCCTGCAACGCAACTTGCAGTTGCACAAACCTCTACTTCTATGCCTGTTCTGCAAAATAGCACTGTGTCAAATAGCACTCCTTCTCAACTTCTAGAGCAAGCGAGCGCAGATGATGCCCTTGCAGGTTTATCAGACCGTTTGAAAGGATGAATAGTTCAGCTGGTTCTATAGTTAAAGACACCAATACTTGAGCATACGTAGGGTGTTTTTTCCTCTGGTTTGATGTAGTATTCAATATTTCAAAACAACAAGTACATCAAACATCTAGCTCTGAAAATCACTTGCGCGTGCTTATGTTATGTTCTCTGAACCAAAAACTTCTCGTATCTTGTCAGCATACCATCCATAAGGTGCTGCGAGAAATGGTGCTATGGTGAACATGTTTGCGCAGTGCGAATTACCTCAAGAGGTTTTTCAGCAAGCCGTTCAAGTTCAGCGGGAGTCATACTAACATCACAATTACTACTATGAAGTGGTTTCTTTGGTATTTAAAGCTTTCGTAGGAAAGTAGGGAATAGGACTAGGCTTGTTGTTTTGATCGATGCTTGCGAGTTTGTCTTTTTTACAATAGCAGACTTTTAAAGGACTTGTTAATCACTGTTACATGTCAAAAAAGAGTCCTAAAAATGACGACAAAAAAACTCCTTCAGTGAACGAGAAAGCTTTATTGCCAGCAAGAAAAAAAATGTCCTCGTGGCAGAAAATAATTCTTGGGTCTGGAGTTGCTGGAATAATTGGCACAGGTATTCTTGGATTGTCTAAAGGAGTTTTATCAAAAAATCAAGCACATAACCAAATTGCCACACAGTCGATTACTCAAGAACGAATAACTCGTGCTATTGAAAAAAACTTGGGATTGTATGAATCTTGGATTTCACAATTTGTGCAAACTGAGTATACGCCAGTGAATCTTAAAGAAAACAAGCTTAGACTATTTCTGGCAAATCAAAAATCAGGTGTTATTGAATCATCTCCTCTTGAATGTTTAGGTTTTTTCAGAGAAGATCTTGGCATAGGCATTTCACTTTCGGAAACTAAGAATGAACAGAATAACACGCTAGAAAAAAAAGCAAATGTTCTCTTTCATGAACTAGCTCATGCATGGGTTGGTGATAAGAGAAGTCCGCTGTTCAAAGAAGGCTATGCAGGTCCTTCAAAAGAACAAATTCTTGAGTATTTTGAAAATAAGATGAAACGTTCAGAATACTCAGAAGTTAGGAAAGAGGTTTTGAATTCCTATGCTAACACGGCAGTGTGCTATATTTTTGCTGAAGTTAAAAAAACACAGGATTTTCTTGAATCAATATTAGAAATAAAGAAAGACCAACCAGAAAAATACAAAAAATTTAGGCAATCACTAGTATCATTAGGAGTAAGACTTGAGGAAGACCTTCAACAAAAACGTGCAGAAGAGTCATATCTAATAGCAAGTATTGCTCTTGATAACGCTTCTCAATCACTAAGTGTTGTAGCAAATAAGGTCGCATCAATTTCTGATAAAACTCCTGCAGGAATGTCAAGAGTGCTAGATGAAGTAGATGGAATTGTTCAAAAATATATAGGGTCAATACAGTTATTTCTTGAAGCAAGTGCAGCATACTCTCTTTCTATTGATATATCTATTGAGAAAATAACAGAAAGCATGATAGCATACACAAATGAGAAAATTGCAAAACTTCCAGAAAACAAAGAACTGAGGGAAGACGCAGAACGACTCAAGAGCTCTCTTGTTAGGCAAAAAAACAGAATGAACTCAGGAGAAACAGAAGTAGATGTTGCGGCTAAGGCAGTGCATCTTCTCCAAGAAACTTCACAACGCTGGAAAAAGAAAACTCAAAAAAGTTTGGATTATTTTTTCACTGGTGAAGAAGCTTTTGCAAGAACAATGTATGCACTTGGCATTTTATGGACTGGAATGCCAAAAACTGATTGTTACACCCTAAATAACGCAGACATAGATTTTATTGAGTCAATGCGAATAAATCAACAACCGGCGTTTGGAGGTCAGGTTAAAAGGTATAAAAAAGTCGTGGAACTTATTTCTCAAGGAATGTCTGAAGAAAATGCCAGAAAATATGTTTTGGATGATGAATTAGCTCAGAACAGAATTTCTATCAAAGGGTTTTTGCCTTATGAAATTGACAAAAGCAATAAATAAAAATGAAAAACTATTCATAAATATTTTCGTCAACAAGGATTCGTGCATTCCACAACTTCTCTGTCAAAGGGTGTTCTTTCTTGAAATCAATGCACTCGCGGTCATTTGAGATGATTCCAAGGAGAGGTCCTGCAAAACTCTCACAGATTTGTTCTCTAAGCACCTGCTGAACTTATCAGGAGCGGTTGCTTTCTAACTTAACTTAAAAAAAGAAAAGTTTAAATAGAGTTGAACCAATAGTGGTTCATATGTCACAAAAAAGGTTCAATTATCAGTTGGTAATTACTCTTGCTAAAAAAGAAAACCATGCAAGAGAACTTGCACGCATTCTTAACAGTAATCAAACAACTCTTGTGCGCAAACTCAATGAACTGCGTTCTGAGAATATTGTTGATTTCAAAAAAGAAGGAAAAAATAAGGTTTTTTTTCTGAAGAAAACGCTTGAAGCAAGACAGGCGTTTTGTGCTAGTGAGTTAATTCTGCTCTCTGAATTCATCAAAAAAAATCCTCTTTTAAGATCAGTTGTTGAGCAAATTCAAAAAAACAAGCGTGTTGAGCTTGCAGTACTTTTTGGGTCCTATGCGAAAGATCTTGCCACAGTCACGAGTGATATTGATGTGTACCTCTGTACTACGTACCATCCTCTCAAAGAAACAATTGAGAAAATCGATTCAAAGCTAAGTGTTAAGATTGGGCAATATAACCGAAATTCAGTGCTTATGAGAGAAATTGAGAAAAACCATCTCATCATAAAAGGGGTTGAGTTATTCTATGAAAAATCAAAACTTTCTACGTAAACTTTGTGGAGAAGGAATCATACAAGTCCAAGAACCAAATGTAGATCTCGCCAGCGCCTACTTTGAAAAAGCAAGAAAATCATTGTCTTCTGCTAAAGCAACTGCGAGCATAGGAAGTTTAGAAGACGCCACCGCACTATCATACTATGCTATGTATCATGCACTCACTGGATTACTGTTTCGCGCAGGAATAAAATGCGAAAATCACACAGCATCAATCCTTTTGCTTCACGAAGTGTTTGAACAAAATAATGATTCTATTCTTCATGCAAAAAAAGAAAGAATAGACAAGCAGTATTATGTTGATTTTGCAGTTACTCAAGATGAAGTGAAGAAAAGCATTACTTCAGCAGAAGAGTTCCTTGCACTGATAAGCGATATTCTCGCTAAGCTTACTGAAACAAGAGTTGCTGAGCTGAATAAAAAAGCCAAAAAATTGCTCAAGTGACGTATCATGAAAAGATATTAAAAAACTGAAATGCCAACAAGAAGAAAAAACAAAAAATAATTATCCTCTTAATCCGCCATCATCAATGATGAATGCCTTGACCCATTTGCCTTCTTTGACTTGGAAGTAGTCATAGGGTTTTTGCACTTCGCCATTGCTGTCAAACTCAAACATGCCTGACGCGCCTTTGTAGGGTCCCATTTTATAGAGGTAGTCTTTCATTGATGGTGAGGTGCAATCTGTTGCAGCACATGCCTTTGCAAGAATCATGAGCACATCATATGCTTCTGGAGTGTAGGGCTGCCATTCTTTGTTATACCTTGTTTTCCATTTTGCAGCAAATGCATCAAGTTCTTTGCTTTCAGGCACGCCAAAGGTAGTTATGATGAATCCTTCTGCAGCGCTTCCTGCACCGCTAATGACTGAGCCGTCTTTTGATGCATCTCCGCCCACAAACAGTGCAGTAAGCCCTGCTTCTTTTGCTTGCTTAAGCGCCAGAGCAGTTTCTGCAGGGTGCGCAATTAAATATACTCCTTCGGGAGCAAGTGCTGTGATTTTTGTGAGTTGGGTGCGTAAATCTGTGCTGTCTACTGAAAACTTTTCATGAGCAACAACTTCTATGCCTATTTTTTGTGCTTGAGCAATAAATGCACCAGCAAGTCCTTCACCATAATCATTGAGTATTTGAAGTACTGCAACTTTTTTTATGTTTGCGTTTTTCATGAGGTCTGCTCCTGCAGCCCCTTGAAGTTGGTCAGGTGGTACAACTCTGAAAATATAGTCTCCCGCGTCTTTGATTTTTGGGTTTGATGATCCTGGGCTCATAAGAAGTACTTTGTTTTGTTCAGCAAGTGGTGCATCAGCAAGTGTTGTGCCTGAACACACTCCTCCGTGGATTGCAATAACATTGTCAATGCTTATGAGTTTTTGCACTGCAGTGACGCTTTTCTTGGGATCACATTCATCGTCTTCATATATGACGCGTAGTGTTTTATCTTTGAGTAGTTTGATTGCATTTACTTCATCAACTGCAAGAGCTACTGAGTCTTTTATGGGTGTGCCAATAACTGATGCCCCGCCAGTCAAGGGGCCTATCCAGCCAAACTTGACTTCTTTAGGCTCACTTGATTGCATGTTGTTTTGGATTCCTGCACAACCTGCAAGAATCAAGACCATAATAACACTTAGTCCAAAAATGATTTTCATATGTATCACCTTGATTGGCAAATGAACCGGTCTTTATATGTTTTGGTAAGAAATATTCTCCCGAAAATGTCACAATGTTTAAAAACAGGTTTTTTCTATAAGGCAAAATGTCAGTGCGTGAAAGTTATGATGCAGTGTGTGGGTATGTGAGTGAACGGCTTTTGTTAGGTTCTCAGGCTATTAGTGGTGCTCCTGATTCGCCTCTTGATCCACGTTGTGTGCTTGCCAAATATTTTAGGATGGAGAACATTATTCCTTCAGCTCCTTTATGGACTCCTGCTACAGAAGCATTACTTGATGCAGGGAAAAATTGCGGGTATGTACCTCTTGAGTTTTGTCCAGGAATCCCTTTTGATCCAAAAGTAGTGTTTATTCTCAAGCATGATGCAACCCATAGGTTAGAACGTCCAGTATTGTTGTTAGAGGATACAGTGCGTGATGAGTTCTTGAATAGTAATGGAATGGTTCTTGATTTTGGTATAAATGCAGTTGTTAAAGATGTTATCTTGCAGGAAAAAAGTTCAGAAGAATCGTGTTTATTTATTTTGGAGTATCTGGAAAAACAAACCCCATGTCCTGCGCAAAGAAAGTGTTTTCCTTGGGCAGGTTCTTGGCAACTTCTGAAGCAGTATGGTGTGCGCGTTGCCTTTTCAGAACCTTTATTTCGTGAAACAGACAACTTGCTTTCCATGGATGCGAATCTGCCTTTGTTTGTAGAGCAAGAAGCTTTTCCTGAAAGAAGCACTCCTGAATTTAGGCGTGCATGGCGCGCATTGTGTGGCAATGCGATGGCATATTTGAAGTCTGCAGTGACTGCGGTTTGTGATGCCTCTGATTCAATGCAAACCAATTCTGGCAGGATGGTTGTTTTTATGTATGATGCTGCCTGGAAGTTTGTACCGTTAATTAGGAAAACTGATGAATGGAAAAGACTTGAGAAAAAACAGTATGTTGCGTTTCTTCCTCAGACACTAATTCAAAGTTCAGAACCGTCTGAATAACAAAAACTCGCTGCTCGGAGCTATAGTCAAAGACACAAATATTTAATCAAAAACAGTGTGTCTTCTCCTCATAGTGAAGGTCATGACAGTGCTTAACTAATTCTGACCTTAACTATATCCGCGGGCTAAAGCCTACGGTTTTACGCTCCTCGCCACACAGCGAGTTTTTGGGATTAAAAATTTCGCACTAAAGTGCGAGGTTTTAGACCCTACGAAACTCTTAATAAAAATTCTTACTGTCCGATTCTGATAATTTCCAATGCTGTTTTTAATTCACCAGAACACTTGTCAAGGTGTGCGGTAATGGTAGTTAGGTAAGTGTCATCAAAACTGTTTTGTTCATAGGTGCAGGTCATGCTCTTGCCTTGGAGCGCTTGTTTCACTGCTATTGGCTCTTTTTCTGCCAGCGCGGTAAGGGTTTTTGTAAGAGTACATTTGTTTGTAGAGAGTATAAATTCTGCTCCTGCAATTGTGCTTGTCATGCGTGCCTTACTACACTGGTTTGCGATTGCAATAAAGCAAGTCTTGTCAGTTTCGCAATTTGTAGCACGATTTGTGGTGCTCCAGATAAGTACGCTGGCAAGAACGACAACAAGAATTGTGACCGTGATGGGGAGCAGGAGTGTGCGTTTTTTGGTTAGGTTTTCAAAAGATTTTTTTTGTGATGCTGCATATTTCTCAGTGTGTACCAAACGCTCTGAAGTTTGGCGTGCATTGCGTACTTCACGGAGAAGTTTATTGAGATCAATAGTTCCTGGCTGTTTCTTTTTAAGCATGGTTTTACTATTTGCAGAAGAGATATAAATGTTTATGACTACTTGAAAAAGGTGAAAAAGAATATTTCAACAAAAAATCTGAGAAGTTATGCTCATAGTAATAGGCGTCGTCTTGCGCAAGCTTTAAAAAAGGGTCATCACTACGTAAAGGTTACATAACATTTGGGGGTTATTCCTATGAAGAAAGCAATGCTTGCGATGATAATGGTTTTTGCACTTGTGCTGGCAACAGCAGGAAGTGCTGCGCTTGTGGTTTCAAGCGCAACTTTAGGCAGTATTTCTGACCAGCGTGGAAAGACTGTTACCACAACATTTACTGTGCAAAACACAGCTAATGCAACTGTAACAGGACTGACCCCCTCAACAACTGCAAATGCAAAATACAACGTGAGCTTTTCAGGACTTCCTTCATTCCTTAATGCATCTCAAACAGTAACAGTAACTGTTGCATTGTTTATTGCAAAAGATCATCCTGCAGTCAATGACAAACTTGTTGCTTCTTCAGTCAATGTTGGTAAAATGGTTATTACGGGTACAGAAGCTGGCGCAAGTGTGACAAGCACTGGTGGTGACTTATTTGTGCAAGCAGAAAATAAGCTTATTGTAAAGCGTGTTCGTGTTACAGTAAAAGGCGGAAATTCTGATACCGTTCGTGATGGTGACAAAGTGAAAAATTTGAAGCCAAGTGATAAATTTGATGCAGAAATTGAAGTGCAGAACAAGTTTTCAAGAGATTCTGATCTTGACTTCCGTGATGTTCGCGTTGATATGAAAAGCGATGACAGTGATGTTGATGTAGACAATGATGACTCACTTAATGTTGGCTCAGACAGCACTGAATCAATCAGATTTTCAAGTCTTGAGATTCAAGATGATGCTCGCGATGGTACTGCGCGAGTCACTGTAACTGCATCAGGTCAAGATGATAATGGTGCATTGCATGGTGATAAGATTGAGTTCAGACTAGAAATCAATCGTGAATCTCATGAGATACGCATTGATAGTGCTACAATAAGCCCTTCAACTATTCTTTGTGAAGGTGACAGAACTCTTCGTGTTGATGCTCGTGTGACAAATACTGGAAGAAACAATGAGAATGATGTTGTAATTGAACTTGATGCGCCTGGTTTGAATTTCAATGAGAAAAAGAACACTGGCGATCTTGATGAAGATGACTCAAGTGCAGCTTCATTTACTGTTCCTGTTGCAAAAACTGTGAAACCTGGTTCATACCAGTTGACTGTGAATAGCTATTGGGAACAAACCGTAAAAAGTGCAACTAAATTATTGAATGTTGTTGTTGCAGAGTGTGCTGTTCAGACAACACCTGTTATAACACCAGTGGTAACTCCTGTACAAACACCTGTGCAGCCTGTGACTCCACCAGTTGTTGCTCCAGTGACTCCAGTCGCAAAAGCACCTGTGAAGGCATCAACCTTTATGGACAGCCCAGCATATGTTGCACTTCTTTCAGTAGCTGCAGTCATTGTGCTCTTGGTGCTTGTCTTTTTGGTTGTGAAACTGGTGCGCAGAGAATAATTTTTTTCTTTTTCATTAGCTTTTTAAATTTTTGTGTATTTCTTTTTTTTATCATGCCTCTTATTTCACAATACCCGCCTGCATTTTTGTTAAACTACTGCATAAAACCTCCTTTTCTTGGCATTGGAAATACTGCTTCTGCAGCAAAAGATGCTGCATATCTTCGTTGCGCCACTGAATTACGTGGTGTTGATAGAGGCATAGTGAATTCGTGGAGCTTGACAGATCAAAGGCAAGATGGTAAATGGGAATGCTCGTACTTTGTCATTACCCGACGCTTACAGCAGCAAATGTCATTATTAGAAAGGCAATTGGCAGATTCTAAATCAATTCGTGTTGTTCTTGTTGAAAGAAACCATAAGCATCCATCAAGTGTTTCTCAAGAGCTCACATCACTTCTTGAAAATTTGGGTGGTTTTGTTGTGTCCTTGCGAAACGCTTCAGATGTTCCCAGTGTAGTGTGTCAGTATCCTAATATTTTTGTTGTGCCTCATGAACTGATGATTGTTGGCAAGAGACCTTTTCTTATTGACTATAAACAAGCAAGAGGTTCTGGACATTTTATCGTTGTAGGATCTCGCATGGCGGATTTTGAACAAGATTATTTTAAGCTTGGCTGCTCATGGATGGTATCTCTTACGCGTGATTGGAAAAGTCATGCAGTTGAAGCATTTCGTTTGCTTTGTGAAGGAACGCATGCAAAAACACCATCACAGCTTGTTGTCCAACGTGCCTCAAAGTACACAAGTCTGAGAGAATCAGTAAGAAACATGTATTCCTTCCCGTAAATGTGTCAGCACTCTTATAAACTGTATTGTGTGTTTCATTGCCTCATGCGTGGCGTGAAGATTGTTGCTTCGTGGATTGCAGGACTTGGCCTTCTTGCAGGCGTGGCATATGATTCTGTGAGCTTGCATCTGCGTCAAAATATTCTTGAAGCCATGCACAGTTCTGATGTGGCGGGTTTGGTTGCTGATCTGGCTGACACAAAAAAAAAGATGTTGGACTCTCAAGCTGAACTAGAGAGAGTTCGTACAGAATCTGTTTCTCAGGAAAAGAAGCTGTTGGAAATGCTTAGTCAGCAGGAATCAGTGTGTTCTGGAGCTCATCAGGCGATTATTAATGAGATCGTGCGTGACAGAAGTCTTAATGATGCACAATTTAGTGCTACGACCGCGCGCAGTAATGATTTTGCGCAAAACCTCTCAGAAAAGTTGGTTGGTCAGGCAAATACTGTTGCAGGTTTAGAAAAACGCATTAGCAAAACTGCGCAGCATGCCTTAGGCTGTGAGCGTGCATTGGGCTTGGCGCCTGATCCTTTAATGGAGCGCTTGAGAGATCAGTGTGTTTTTATTAAAAATAATGGGTATGCAGGTTCTGGAACTATTATTTCTTGTCAGGCAATTCCTGAAGGGTATAGATATCTTGTGTTAACTGCGTATCATGTGCTTGAGGGTAGTATGCGTGTGAATGAGGGTTCAGGAAAATTGGAATTTGCTCTACCAGTAACTGTCCGTGGTGTTGATAATCGGGTTTATTCTTGTGCTGTTGTGTTGGGAAAGAGTAGTGTTGATTTAGCACTTCTTTCTTTTGATGCGAGAGCTAAATACCCTGTTGCGCGCCTTGCATCACGTGGTAAGCTGTTGCAACCTGATGAACTTGTGTACTCTGTTGGACATCCACTAGCGTGTCCTGAGCCCAGAGTTACTCAAGGAAAAGTTTCTGTGAGCACCACTGACAGAGAAGGTATACAATATGTACAAAACACTGCGTTTACCATTCAGGGTTGTTCTGGAGGAGCAGTGTACAATGCCAAAGGAAAATTAATTGGTGTTAATCATGGTGTGCGCACAAATAGTCTTGTGATTGGTGAAACTCCTTTTTCTTTTTTGTTTAATGATGTTTCTGTTGCGCTTCCTCAAATGCCTATTGCAATAGGTGCTGAAGAAGTTCATAAGGCTCTTGAGCCAGGATTTGCAGATGTTTGCTGTTCTGTTGAGCAGGAGCGGTATCGTCGTCATGCAGTGCATGTTGCTGCGCGCTTTTTGGGAGGTATGCTTCCTCAGGGTGTTGTTGCGCGTGTCTTGGAAGTTTGTTCGCAAGAGAGATAAGTGTTTTTTTGTAGCCATACCTTTATAAATAATTCCTGCTCTGGCAATTCTATGTTTGAAGAAAAAGTGTTTGCAGTATTGAAGAAGGCAGGCATTTCTGCTGATGGTTTAGAAGTGCCTGATCCACGTTTTGGTGATTTTGCATTGCCTTGTTTTCAGTATGCAAAGGAATTAAAAAAAGCACCTCAGATTATTGCCCAAGAGTTCGCAAAAAAGCTCAAGCCCAACCTATGGGTTTCTCAAATCATACCTCAAGGTGCGTATGTTAATTTTGTGCTGAATAAAAAAAAGACTCAAGAGTATGTATTGGCTCTTGTGCTCAAGCAAAAAGAAAAATATGGAACGAACAAATCAGGCAAAGGCAAGAGTGTAATGATAGAATTTTCTAGCCCGAACACAAACAAGCCTTTGCATTTAGGTCATGTGCGCAATAATGTGTTAGGGAGAACTGCTGCGAATTTGTGGCGCGCGAATGGTTTTAAGGTTATAAAGGCGAATCTTGTGAATGATCGCGGGGTACATATTTGTAAAGCAATGCTGGCGTATGATTTGTGGAATAAAGGAAAGACTCCTGAGTCAGTGCACAAAAAGCCTGATCATTTTGTTGGGGACTTGTATGTGCAATTTTGTCAGGCTGCAGAAAAAAAGCCAGAACTTGAGGAACAGGCGCAAGAGCTGTTGAGAAAATGGGAGGCAAGTGATAAAAAAACTCTTGTGCTCTGGAAAAAGCTCAGAAAATGGTGCATGGATGGCTTTCGCACAACATATGCTGAAATGGGCATTTCGTTTGATAAGTATTATTACGAAAGCCAGATTTGGACTGGTGGAAAAAAACTTGTTGAGCAGGGGCTTGCATCAGGTGCATTTGTGAAGACTGAAGATGGTGCGGTTAAGGCAGTGATTGATCCTTTGCCTGAAAAAATCTTGATGCGCAATGACGGCACGTGTTTGTACATCACTCAGGATATGTATCTGGCTCTTCTTCGTTTTACTGAGTTCAAACTTGATCAGATGGTTCATGTGGTTGCATCAGAGCAAAATCTTCATTTTCAACAGCTAAAGGCAGTGCTGAAAAAGTTAGGGTATGGGTGGGCGGATAAGATTTATCATTTTAGTTATGGCATGGTGCATCTTCCTGAGGGTAAGATGAAAAGTCGTACTGGTCAAGTGGTTGATGCAGATGACATCATGGCAGAAATGAAACAATTAGCAGCTGATGAAGTGAAAAAACGCCATCCTGATATTTCTGAAAAGGATTGTGCTGCTCGCGCGCATGCTATTGGTCTTGGTGCGCTCACGTTTTTCATGTTGCGCATTGATCCTGTAAAGGACTTGTTGTATGACCCCAAGGAATCTATTTCATTTGAAGGAGAGACTGGTCCGTATGTGCAGTATGCGTATGCGCGTATTTGTAGTATTTTGGAAAAAGCAGACACTTTTCCAAAAAAAGTTGATGCGTCATTGCTGATTCATCAAACCGAGAAAGAATTGCTTTCTCATGTGGCAGGGTTTCCTGTGGTTGTGCAAGATTCTTGTGTGCGTTATGATATTCACACACTTTGTCAGTATCTGCTTAAAGTCGCTACTGGCTTGAATGCATGGTATGCGCAGTGCCCTGTACTTACTGCAGTGCATGAATTGCGTGATGCTCGTCTGCATCTTTTACGTGCTGTTGGTCAAGTGTTGGCAAATGGTCTTGGCTTGCTTGGTATTGAAGCACCAACAGTAATGTGAGTGATTGTGTAATCTGTTTTTTTTGGGTGATTATTTAGTGGTTTTTTGCGCAAGCTTTTTTAATCACCATGCCATACAAACAGTGGTGAGTGAACATGACATTGCCTTCTGTTGTGCTGAATTTTTATCAATCTGATCAAACACCAGTGCCTCCTTGTTTTGGTGAGGGTGTTGTGCTGCGGTATGAGTTTCCGTTTGGAGCATATCTTAGTAATGAACAGAGGTTTGCTCCTATTGGCCACTTATCTGGTAAAATGATTGTTCGTCCTGGTGTATTAGTTATTTCGTCAGCTGAGTGGCCAGAGTCTGTTGCAAAGCCCATGCGAGTGATAAGTTCTCTTGCAGCAAAAACCAGTGGTTTATCTGAAAATGTAGTGCTTGAGGAAGTTGGAAGCAAAAATGTTCTTTGGAAAGGAAAACCGAATGAGGTTTTTTCTAGCCTTGCTGAGAAATTCAGAATTCCTCAAAATCTTTCTTCAGATATAACGTTTGCAGTTCCAAAATTTAGGTCTGTGGTTAATGCCTATCATGGCTTGTTGTACGCGCTTGCGCAATCTGAGATTCATGTGCCAGACACTCTTGGTGGACGTATTGCGAGGTCAATGCGTTTGTTGTTTGATCCTACTTTTTATGAGAATTTTAAAACACGCATACTGAATGATTCTGTGCCTCGTGCAGTGAGTCCTTGTGGTTTACTGAAAGGTGTGGCTTCTGCACAATGGCGTGAGCTAAAAACCAGTGTGTACGTGCCTAAATCAGATGTTTCTGATTGTATATTTGCAGACTCGCAACCTTTATAAACCCATCTTGTGTTGGTTCAGGTATGGGACGAATTAAGACTCAGCAAATCAAGCGTCTCACGTTTCAAATAGTGCGTGAGTACAGGGATGAGTTAAAGACTGTGTTTGATGAAAATAAGCCAGTTGTTGCTCAACATCTTTCTCGGCCTAACAAGCGTGTTCGTAATGCAGTTGCAGGTTATGTGACGCGTCTCATGAGGAATAAGGACGCGCTCGCATAGGTGTGTGTATGAGTGAAGGACTTCTTTTTATTGGCGCTAAGCCGTTTATGAATTACGTGACTGGTGCGGTGTTGCAATTCACAACTAAAGGTGCATCAGCAGTTCATATTCGGGCGCGAGGCAAGTTTATTGCGAAAGCTGTTGATGTTGCTGAGATTGCGACCAAGCGTTTTCTTTCCACGCAGGCAAAAGTGCAGTCAGTCATGATTAATAGTGAGCAGTTCAAGAATGAAGAAGGTAGAGATGTTCGGGTGAGTACTATTGATATTGTGCTGGTGAAGAGTACATGAGTACTTCTCCAGACTATACTGGTGTTTTGATGCACGATTCTATTGATGACTGGCTTGTTCCAGCAATGGAAAAAGCAAATGGTAGAGATGTACTTCTCGTTCATAAAAAAAAAGAACCTGCAGTAAAGCCGGATAGTCTATTACGAATCAATGTATTTCTTCATGAACCTTTGCCTTTAGAAGGTTTTGCTGAACAACAACCTCGCATGGAACTTGGCTTGCCTAAGCGTTCCAAAGCAAAAACTGCTGATGAAGTGTTACAGTTTTTAGCTGCACAAATGTATGAAGTCAAAGATAATTTGTACAGTTCTCTTCAGGTTCTTATGCGCAAAGATCCTTCAGACAACTTGTGGGCTTTGTATTACAGAATGATAGTGTAAGTATTGTTGCATTTCCGCTCATGCTCTGAAACAAAACGGGCTTGCAGGGATTTGAACCCTGGTCTCGAGGTCCGAAGCCTCGTATCCTATCCAAGCTAGACTACAAGCCCGCACGTTTTGTTTCCGACATATCCGAGCTAAACTATAGCTAGTAATTCTTGTCATAGGTTAAAAAGCTAACGGCACAAGGGTTGGTAGTTGTATTTTTTTGGTAGTTTACCTTTTTTTCATCCTTTCCACAAAAACACATCAGTGTTGTTTTCCACTCTCTTGATTGCAATGTGTGGTGTGGGATTGCCTTGTTCATTGAACGTGAACCCTCCACTTGCGCCTTGCCATTCTTTGGCAAGAATATGTGTCCGCATGCATGCTGCGTCATTTCCACAATCTGTTATGAGTGCTGCGACAATTTTTGTTCCATCATAGGATTCAGTGATGTAGAACGCATCAAGTCCTAGTTCTCCAAAGCGTGTAGTGTATTTTTCCAGCACGTTTTTTGTGAGATCGTTTGTTTCAGGGTCTACGTGGATTGTTCCTCCAATAGCTGTTGGTGGCAGAAGTCCATTGGTTTTTTGGTATGTTGGCTTGCTGACTACGAGTGCGTCGCCATAGATTTGCTGACTCATGTTGAGTTCTTGCATTTGTTTGATTATTCCTGCTGCTGCATCTGGTCCTTGCACGCTGATCATGATTGCATCAGGATTTTTGTTTTTGATTTTGAGCAGTTGGGTTCTAAAGTCTGTTGTGCCTGGAGCATAGGTTTCTTGTGCTAATACCTTGCCACCAAGCTGACTAAATCGTGAGGCAAAGTTTCCAACAACTGATTGAGGCCAGGGTCCTTGGTCTGAAAGTGTTGCAATGCTTTTTGTTCCTTGTTCCTGTGCAAACTCTGCAAGTTTTCCATACAAAATATTTGCTGGTGGGAATGTTCTGAATGCATACTGTCCTGCGCCACTGAATTTGTCTGTGCCTGTTGCTCCTGCCATGAGGAATACGTTGTTTTGTTCTGTGATTGGCAGGACTGCCATACTTTCTGTGCTGCAATGGCCGCCAAGGATTGCGCTGACGTGGTCTATTTCAATAAGTTTTTTGGCAGCAGTAGTGCTTGCTGCACCATCGCATTTACCGTCTTCAACAATGAGTGTTACGTGTTTGCCATTGATGCCTCCTTGACTGTTGAGTTCATCAATTGCAATTTGTGCTGCATTAAGTTCTGGTATGCCATAGGTTGAAGCTGTGCCGGTAAGTGGTCCAATAAAGCCAATATTAATTGTTGTTTCAGGAGTCTGACTGCATGCCACGAGTAGGATGAAAAGTGTGCTTGCAAGGATTTTGGTTGTCATGTTTTTTAGCATTGTTTGGTTTTTCATCAGCTCACCTCATATTTTTTCTAGTTTGATGTCATATCTTGCGAATGTTACGTTTATGAATTCTGTACGTTGTGCTGCTGCGTTTTGGAGTGTAGTGAGTGCAGTGTCAAGAGTTTTTTCTGAGCAAATGAGTTCTTTGAGAAGGCTGCTAAAGAGTTCTGTGTGAGTCATTCCTTGCTGATTTGTTCCTTCAGTTTTTCTGTCGTGAAACCAGTGTGGTTTGTAAAATCTTGATTTTTTAAGACCGAGCTTCTCAAGAAGTGGTGTGATAATTCCGTATTCTGCACCGGGCAATAATTCTCCGGCAGTTCTGACTGCAACAAGAATCCGAAGGTTATTGAACGAGGTTTGAGGAGAATACTGAATGAGTGTGTGCTGTTTTCTCACGGTTTCTTCTGTATCGGGGTGTGTAAGTGTGCCAAGGATTGTTTCTAAAGGAATGCCGAGTGTCGTGAGGTCTGCAACAAGATCTTCTGCATGTGTTGGTAATCCTTCAGGTGTTTCATCTTGTATAAGTTCTCTGAGAATTTCTTTGCCTCGGGTGTCTCGTGAGTGGTTCAAGCCACAAAGTGCAGTATTGACCCATGGTATGTATGCTTGTGAGAGGTGTCTTCTCTGAAGAAGATAATTTCGTAATGACGTGCAGTGTTCGCTTAAAAACCCAGGGTTGGTTGTGGGTGAGTCAACTGTTGCTATTTTAGCACGCAGACTTTCTTCAAATGCCTGACAAACATCCTGTTCTTTTGTGCTAAATGTTTCATAGTGTGTGGTCATAGGTCTTCCTGTAGCTATTTTCTAGCTCTTTTTTACTATCTTTGAGTGATTATCAAGAATATAAAGCTTTTTACTCTTTTCTTTTCAAAAAACGCTAAGTTTATTAATAAAAGCGACTTTTAAGTTTTTATGTTGCTTGATTTGAAGGATCGTAAAATCTTGTGTGCATTGGATCGTGATGCACGCCAGTCATCTTCTCAGATTGCCAAAACTGTTGGTCTTTCTTCGCAAGTGGTAGGGTTTCGCATGCAGCGGCTTATAGAACGAAAATTTATTTCCTGGTTTTACACAGTAATTAATATTGGTAAACTTGGTTTTACTTCCCACAAGAATTTTATTCGCTTGCAAAACTGTGATAAGGGCCAAGAGCAGATAATAATAAAGTTCTTAGTAGAACACCCGAACGTGCTTTGGGTTGCGCAGTGTGATGGCAGGTTTGATCTTGTTTTTGCGACGTGGTCGCAGGATATGTTGTCCTTAAACAGTATGCTTCGTGAATTTCAGCAAAAGTTTAGTCAGTTTGTTGCAGAGCGTCAGATTGCACCTATTATTCGTGGTGAATATTTTTCTCGTGATTATCTTGTGAATCGCAAGCGTGACCTTGGGCGCAAGGTATGGGCATTTGGTGGTCCTTCTGAGACAGTGACGCTTGATTTGCATGACTGGCAGATATTGAGTGTACTTTCTAATGCTGCGCGTAAGACTTGCGTTGAAATTGGTGTGCGTGTTGGGTTAAGTCCTGATGCTGTGGCAAAACGCATTGTTAGGCTGAAAGCCACGCAAGTCATTCGCCACTTTAACATTGTGCCTAATGAGGCAGTGTTTCCGTATTTGCATTACAAAATTTTGCTCTCGTGGAAGAAGTATGATGAACGTCGTGAGCTTGGTTTTGCAGAGTATTGTGCAGCGCAACCTCATATAGTCTACTTGTGTAAGGTGCTTGGCCCCTGGGATTTTGAGATTGATCTGGAAGTTGCGACTGCGCAAGAATATCGTGATATCATGATGGAAATCAAGTCAGTGTTTAGTGATATTCTTCGTGAGTATTCTGTGCTGCACATCTATCAAGTGCACAAGTATAACTTTTGTCCTAGTGTGCCTGAGGAGTGTGTCAGCGAGTTAAAACCTTTGCGCACCTTTATAAGTCACTCTTAGTCTCTCGTGTGTGTATGATTCCTGAAGATCTTGAGAAGTGGCGTAAGGCTGGTACAATTGCTGCGCAAGCATTAGACTATGGTAGGTCGCTCATAAAAAAGGGTGGGATCATGCGTGAGGTTTGTGATGCTGTTGATGCAAAAATTGTTGCGCTTGGCGCTTTGCCTGCATGGCCTACGCAGATTGCGAATGATCATGTTGCTGCGCACTTTACTCCAGATCCTGATGATGTGTCTGTGTTTGCTGATGAGCTTGTTTGTCTTGATGTTGGTGCGCACGTGGATGGTTTTGTGGGTGATAATGCTTTGACTGTTGATCTTTCAGGTAAATACAATGATTTAGTGAAAGCATCACGTGAGGCATTGGCTGCAGCTCATAAACTGCTTGCGCCAGGCATGACCTTGGGCGAGCTTGGTAAGGCTATTCAGGAAGTAATTACGAGTTACGGTTTTGCTCCAGTGCGCAACTTATCAGGGCATGGTATTTCTCAGTTTGTCATTCATGATCATCCTACTATTCCAAATCACGCAACTGGCAGCACGCTTAAGCTAGAAGCTGGCAAGGTGATTGCGATTGAGCCTTTTGCTACAACAGGTAAGGGTATGGTTGTTGAAGCCCAGTCTTGCAATCTTTTTTCTGTGATTAAGCAACGTCCTGTGCGTAGTCAGTATGCGCGTGAAGTGCTTGCATTTGCAGGCAAAGAATATGGTCCGTTGCCATTTACCACGCGCTGGATTTCAAAAAGTTTGGGATTGGGCAAGGCAAAGCTTGGCATTCGTGAATTAGTTACTGCTGGTGCGTTGCATGCGTATGCTCCGCTTGTTGAGGTAAGCAAAGGAATGGTAACTGTTGAGGAAAAAACATTCTTGATTGGCGAAAAAACTGAAGTGCTCACAAAGATTTAAAGGGGTTTTCGTTGAGATTTAGTATAGGTAGTATGTTTTTCTTGTGAAAAATAGTTTTTGTGCGTGCACCTAAAAGCAGGTGCATATCAAATCTTTTCATGCACTCCCATTTTTTTGAGTTCTGCTTTCCAAAGTGCACCAATGTGTGTCATGTCTTGGGAGAATTTGTTGCTGATCTTATAGGTTTTCTTGTACAAATCATAGTCAATAAGTCCCATTGATTTCATTGGCGTGAGTATTCTGTCATAAAATTGGCGTTTGTTGTAGGACATCTTGACTTTTTTGCCTTTGTACGGTGGTGTGTCAAGTGTGGTTTCCCATTCTCCGTCGTGGAGTTTTGTGGCAAACACACTCATTTCTGTTTTTGTAATTTCTGATTTGTTTGCCGCCAGGTATTTGAGCAGTTCTCTGCCAACTATTTTTTGTTGGCTTGTGGCAAAAATTACTTCAAATAAGTCTGCTGGCAAGTTATACCTGTCAAATAAGATTACCATAGTATCTCTTCACCATCCCCCTGTAGGGCAAAACCGTGTCTAGTATATAAAAATTGTGTTTTCGGCTGTTGATGTGGGATTATGTTTCTATGCTGTGAAAAACAACGCGAAAGTGATTCGGAAGAATGGCTGAAGAGAGAACTTCTGAAGAGTATTACTTCACGTACTTTCTTATTTTTTCTATCAGTTCTTGTTCATTGAAGAATGGTGGGCCCCAGTTTTTATTGAGTGTAGTAACAAACCCTTCGCGTTTGGCGGTGGCAATATCTTGCGGAGTAAGGTTTTTTGTCATGAGTATTGCGGGTAAGCCTTGGTAGTTTGGTGTGCTGTGTAGTTGGTGTAATAACTCAATTCCGTTCATTTTGGGCATACAAAGATTTGTTAGCAATAAGTCAAATAACTGGTAATTGCTTCTTAATGTTTGAGCAAGTGCTTCCTCGCCTGAATCTGCGGTAAAAACAGAATGACCTGCACTAGTAAGAATATCGAGTGCATAGACTCTTACGTCAGCATCGTCTTCTGCAACTAAAATTCTTGCCATACACAAGTCGTGTTGCCGAGATTAATAAATCTTTTATTTGGAATGCAGCGACGAGAGTATGGTGAGAAATCGCGTATGTTCTTTGAAGAGTTTGTATTCGGCAAGTGAAGTTGTTCGTCGTAATCAAGATGGTTTATCGTCATAAATCCCCACTGCTATCCGAAAAAGAAACATTTAAATACCAGTGCCTCTATCTCCCTATCAGTATACACAATTATGATACTGGTTCCCCAGGAACTGGTTGATTCACACCATCATGTTTAGGAGGGCTCTCCAACCGTATTCTTCTACAACCACCCCAAAACCCACAATACTTTTTGGGGAGCCCGCCTTTCATTTTCAAATGGTTATAGTATTGGTCTGGAGGAGGAAAACATGGATTTCATCGTAAAGAACGCAATGGCAAACACACCAAAGCAAGAGGATCTTGATTTTGGTCAAGCAAATATTAAAGTAGTTGGCTGTGGTGGCGCAGGCAACAATATGGTTAATTGGCTGTACAAAAAAGGTATTCGTGGTGCAGAAATTCTTGCATGCAATACTGATAAACAGCATCTTGATATTACTGAGGCTGACAAAAAGTTCATCATAGGTAAAGACATTACTCGAGGGCTAGGTTGTGGCGGATTTCCGCAAAAAGGCGCTGAAGCAGCGCAAGAAAGTATTATGCAAATAAAAGAAGTCATGCGTGGTGCTGACATGGTTTTTGTCTGTGCAGGCATGGGCGGTGGCACTGGTACTGGTGCAGGTCCTGTTGTTGCATCAGTTGCGCGAGAAATGGGCGCGATTGTGATTGGCACAGTAACTATGCCTTTTAATATTGAGCGAGCACGTATTGATAAAGCAGAGTTTGGTTTGCAACAATTGCGTGCAGTAGCTGACACTGTTGTCGTGATTGACAATAATCGTCTTGTGCAAATTGCAGGCAATCTTCCAGTGCAACAAGCATTTGCTGTCGCGAATGAATTAATCTCAACTATGATTAAGGGTATTGTTGAAACAATTGCAATACCTTCTCTCGTGAATTTGGACTATGCTGATGTGAAAGCAATTATGACTAATGGTGGTGTTGCTGCAATTGGTGTTGGTGTGAGCGACACAAACAACCGTGTTGATGAAGCAGTGCGTGGCGCTCTCAATAATCCTTTGCTTGACATTAACTATAAGGGTGCAACTGGCGCGCTTATTCACGTGTCTGGTGGTCCTGATTTGACTCTTGAGGAAATCAATCGTGTCGGTGAGCTCGTGACTGAGACCATGGATGATGATGCAAACGTTATCTGGGGTGCTCGTGTTGCTGAAGAACTTAAAGGCAAAATCATGGTCATGACCATTATTACTGGCGTGAATAGTCCTTGGATTTTGGGTAAGCCAACAAGCAAAGAGGCAAAACAAAAAACCCAAGCATTCCATGATGATCTTGGTATTGAAACCTTATGAAACGACAACTCTTAGAAGTCCTGCAAAAAACCTCTGCTGAAGAAGTTAATTTTTGGACTGAAGAGTTGCTGAAGTAAAAGGATTATTTTCTGTTTTTTTATTTTTTTTAGTTGAGCTTTGGTGATTGCTGTTTCAAAATCCATCTTGTTCCCGTAATAAACAAGAGAATTGCGTTTATATCTTAGATCATCAAATAGCCTATATGAGTCATCTCTTTTTAGCACATCTCTTAGGTAACAACCTATGCAAATATGATTTGACACGTTATAACCTTTTGATATGGTGAGGGAATGTAACATTTCAACAATTGAGGTATAATGTCCTTCGAAAATATAATTGGCATTCTCTTCATTTATTTGTTGATTGTTAAAGAATTTAATTCTTCCTTCTGCTGTTCTTTTTAGGGAATCTGATTTTTTTGTATCTTTGCTAACTTGGCGAACATCGCCTTCAAATAAGCATTCTTCCCATGTTTTTTCACTCATTTTGAGAATACCTCTATGAATCCATTTAAGACTATTCCATTAATTATGTTATCTGCCAATTCATTATTTTTTATTTCCGATATGTTTTTGCATCTAAAAAATTGTATTTTTCTTTTTAATGTTTTTTCAAATTTTTCCACAGAAACTTCTTTTTTTGAGGGTGTTTCAAGATATAAATCAATATCGCTGCGTTCTATGTCTTCTCCTTTTGAATAAGATCCGAAAAGGATAACAACAGGATTGCTTAACTCAACTTTTAAAAAATCTATCAATCCTGAATCATAAACTGATTTTATGTTATATAACTTTTTTTCTAAAATAAAATTATTGTCTGCTTTGTTGCCGGTATAAAAAACAACAGTCCCGATTTTAATTGTTGTCAATATGCCTTCGGTTTGCAATTCCTTGCAGTATCTAATGACTGAGGGCAAAGGGAGCTTAAGGGTTTTTTCTATTTCCCTAACCCTTAATTTAGAGAGTGGATTAATAAAAAAATGGTCTTTTATTATTCGCTTGATACTTTTAGTTCTCATGTGATAACATAAAATATCAGCAGATATTTAAAGTTATCGGTTTATTTTTCTGCCGGAATTTCATGTTTCCCACAAACTTCATTTGGTGGTGGAGGAGAGCTTGCTGAGAGTTTTTGATTGATGCAGGCGGATTCATGATTTCTTGCAGGTGACAAAGGTAGAGGCTGTGTTAAAGCAGGGCGGGTTTCTTCCTGAATTTGAAAAGAAGTAAAAAGTAATTCGTGTTTTTGTTTTTCCTTTCTGTTTCTCAATTAAAGAATGACTTACAAAAGCAAGTGTGCTGGAGCACTGCCTTCTTCAAGAAGTCTGGGTTGTTGTTCAGGTGCTTTAAGTAATGCATAGGCAAGTGGTTCGCATTTTGCTGTTTTTATCACGATTCCTAAGAGAAGGCATATCCAGCCAGCATCATTAGTTTCAAGAACCTTGGCTCTTCCTCCCTCTCGAAACTCACTTTCTCGTTGAAGCACAAAGTATCGTCCCTGATACGAGAAAATATCGCTTGGTCCAACCAGTATTCCTTCAATACTTGTTCCTTCAGGGTTTTGCTTGTGTGGCATGAGTGCTGCAAGAATTTCTTGTTTTACAACATCTTCATCACTTTTTCCATTGAATTCCTGATAGTGTATGTATGCTTGTACCATGCGTGGAATGAGCTGTTTTGGACAGCCTAATTCTTCAAACCATGCAGGAAGATTTTTTCCTGAGTACAGCTTTTTTGATTGGTTGAGTGAATACCACACAAGCACTTGCTGTACGTACAATTCTTCAGCAGGCAAGATTGCGTCAAGTTTTTTTTGATTGACAATGTGCATTCCTGCAAGGCGCGAATTAATATCTTCTTTTTTTTTCGTTTTTAATGTTGCATCAAATGCTGCAAAAGGTTGGTGAGGGTTGTTGTATGGTGGAATGAAAAATCCTAAAATGTTAATGATATTGTATAAGTGTTCTTTAACTGGAGAAAAACCTTCTTGTTTCCAGGGTTTGGTGAGCAAGTCTGGAGTAAAGTCTTTGTGTGCGTGGTCTGCGATTAAAACAAGTGCGTCGAGAATTTCTGTGCCAGTGCGAGGCATGGTGTTTTTGGGCAGGGTGGGTGTTGGGTGTGCAAGATTGTTTCTGATCTGAATTTCGCGTTTTGTCCTCATAGTTCATGCTCTGTTATTGCTCACGTTGTTTGACCAAAAGCTGGGCAGTGTTGTGCTACAAAGTCTTTCAAAGCATGAATCAATGATGTAGCAGTGAGTGTTTCTCAAGTTTGTGTCAATTGTGTTCAGCGATTTGTTTGCTGTTTCATATAAGTCTTTGATTGCGCTACGTTCCATGCGTTCTTGTAATAAGCTTCCTTCTTTGAAAATAATTGTGTCGCACAGTGAGAGTATGTTTTTGTCAATCATGCCGGTGTTTTGGGTGATGAGAATTAAGGTGATGTTTTTGTGTCGTGCAATTGCGAGAAGTTCACTGAGTTGTTTGTTGTTTGCACTCATGCTGTTTCTGCTGCTAAAGGCAATTGCTCCTTCATCTATGAGGATTGCGCTGTTGTTTGGTGCTTCTTGGACTGTTTGTACTGCATGAATCCATGTTGGGAGAATGTTTTGTGCAGGTCCGATTGCACAGCAAGGTCGTTTGGTTTGTGCATGAATGTTTTCCAAGAGCCGAAATCCTGTGACTGATTTGCCGCTTCCTCGTCTGCCTGCTATCAAAATAATAAGGCTGTCAATTTTCAGGTGCTGTTCAAAGCTTGCGAAATCACCTTTTACGGTGTGCTCAACAACAAGTGGAATGTGTTGTGCAGGTTGTGCTGGTTGCTGACGGGTTTCTCTTGCTTTTTGTGTTGCACGAATGCCTGCGTTTACTCCTGCTGCTGCACCTTTCCACGCGAGTCTCGCACTGGTTTTTGTGAGCCACCATGTTGCTTTGGCAATGTTAACCACTGCTTTTCGCGCAAGAGACTTCTTCTTTGTCATGCGTTAATTCAAGGTGTTGCGAGTTATAAATGTTGGTGTCTGCTAATCAGAGATTTTTTTTGTTGTGCAAGTTTGCTGCAAAAATTTGAGAATGGAGTGTGGAGGAAGGTTGCGTCATGAGCGAATTTCAAAAGTGTGAAAATATAAAAGATTATAAAGCAGTAAATGAAATGTGTTGGTGGTGAGTCAAATGAATAAGAAAATATTGTTGGTGTTGTGTGCAATCTTGCTTGTAGTTGCGTGTACTGAAACACCGCAGCAAGTCTCTCAGTCATTACGTCCTATAAAATTAGGGGTTATTGCTCCAATGTCTGGTTCTAATGCGTGGATTGGGCAAGCGTTTGTGCCGTCAGTGCAAATGGTGGTTAATCAGACAAATGCTGCCGGTGGAATTAATGGTCGGCAGGTTGAGATTGTTCTTGAGGATGCTGATACTCCACCTAAGGCAAGCACTGCGGCCTCAAAGCTCATTAATCAAGATGGTGTTGCTGCAATGTATGCAATAACCACTCCAGTAGTTGCGGGATCAAGTAGTGTTGCGGATCAGGCAAAAAAAGTGTTGTTTGGTTTTACTGCAGTGAATTCATTTGCGAAAAAAGGAACGTATGTGTTTACTGACTTACGCAATGTTGAAACTGAGTGTTCACTTATTGGTGAGACTGCACTTAAGAATAAGGATTTCAAACTGGCATTTGTGGGTAATGATGCTGATTTTACTCCAGTTTGTTTTGAAAACTTGAAAAAAGCATTAGGCAAAGATGGTGAAGTAATTGCGAATGAAATGTTGCCTGCAAACAGTCCTGATGCACGAACAATGCTTACGAAAATCAGTGATGTGCATCCTGATGGTCTTGTGCTTTTGTGCTGGCCTCAGGATTGTAATCTGATTTATAGACAAATGATTGAGCTTAATGTGCTTCCGCGACTTTACTTGCCTATTGCTTTACCTCTTCCTGCAAGCAAGCTTGCAACGCAAAATATTGATAAGGCAAAGGTATTCAATAATGCATTTGGTACAGATAGTATTCTTGATCCAGAGCACCCAACTTCAGGTCTTGCGCGATTTATTGCAGATTATGAATCATTTGTTGGAAAGAAAGATAATGTTCCGTACCATGATGCAGCAGTTGTTGCAGATAACACAGCAATGCTTTTGGGTGCCCTGAAAAAATGTCCTGATCTTGCGAGCGACTGCATACGAGATAGGCTTTCAGAAACAGAGTATGAAAATTATGCTACACACGTGAGCTATCAAGGAAAGCATTATGCAACACGAGAAAGTAGAGTGATCAAGTATGCTGATGGCAAGTGGGTGAGTGTGGTTTGAAAAAAATGAATTCAGCACGTGCTGAACGTGAACTGTGAAAGAAGGAGATTAATACGTTTCCACGTTGAGTCCTGGAATGCGTGAGAAGTGTTTTACGTTAGCAGTAAGAACTGGTTCGTGGTGTGTGAGTGCGATTGCTGCGATCATAGCATCTATTGCTTCAATAGTTTGGCCTTGTTGAGCAAGCTTGCCATAAATAGTGCCTCCAAGTTCTGCGCTCTCCTCTTCTAAGGGCCATTGTGCTTGGTGTTTCAGAATTGTCTGAACTTTTTCTTTTTCTAAGATAGGTTTTGAAGACTGCGTGATGCCACTAAAAAGCTCAAATACGCTTGGTGCAGTGATGGTTATGGGAGTGCCTTTTTCAATGAGGCGTTGTAGTAGTTCTTTGCTTGATGGTTTGCCTCGCATTACATCTATTAAGAATGATGTGTCAAGAATCATGAGAGTGCTCTTGCGATGCGTTTCATTCTGGTGTGCATTCGTGTGCGGTTTTTTTTAATACTTGCTTCAAGCGCGTCAGCTTCTTCTGAAGAAAGAATACCTGCAAGATCAAGAAGTGATGTTGATCCAGTAATCCTGCAGACAACTTCGCTAAAACTTTCGCCTGGTGACTTGAGAATTGCAAGTCGTGTATATGCATCTTCTGTTATGGTAATTGTTTTGACTGACATACGTGTATGTAAGTGCACTTACTATTTAAATGTTTGCGCAAATTGTTGTGCAGTGCGTGTCAGAAGTGTCCGTAAGGGACAGTGTGTAAAACGTAGTTTCTTACTCTCCGCCGTCTGCAACAATTGTGCTACCTGTCATGAAGCTTGATTCAGTGGTTGCAAGGAAGAGGGCGATTGTGGCTATTTCTTCAGGTTTTGCCCAGCGTTTCATGAGTAAGTTATTTTTTTCTTCAGCAATGTAGTCTGGGGAAGGTTTTTGTTGATGTCAGTGTCTATCCATCCTGAAAACAAGCAAAAACTAACTATTGAAATACCGTAGTTTTGGGAATTGCTTTTGAGTTCGATGTGAACTTTTTTTTGTGAGGGGGTAGGGATGTTTTGTTTTTGTGTTTCTCGTGTTTCAAACACTTTATGTTCTTTTGGGTTGCACGCCTCTCGTCGTTATCTTCTATTTTCTCGACGGTAATTGTGCAATCACAAGCTTTAAATAGAGGTTTTGTTCATTCGCGAGTAACGGCATTCGCGCAAGCGTTGACTGGAGGAACAGTATGGGCTTTTTTCAATCCTTGAAGCAAAAGTTTTCTGGACCAAATTATGATGAGATGGAGCATGAAGAAAATTATCTTGAGCTTGAGCCTCATGGTGAGGATAAGGGTAAGATTTTGGTGCGCACCTATGTTCTTAATGAGTTTGATGATGTCAAGCCTATTTTAGATGCCTTGCGTGAAGGCTACACTATTGCAATTGTGAATATTCGTCCATTGAAAGAAAAAGATGTTGTTGAGCTCAAGCGTGCAGTGAATAAGATGAAGAAAACCACTGATGCAATTGAGGGTGAGATCAGAGGCTTTGATGAAGACTATGTTGTTATCGTGCCTAGTTTTGCCACAATTTATCGTTCAAAACAGCTCAAAGAAGTGAAAGAAGAAGCTGAGTGAATGGCAATT
>JAHFOI010000005.1 GCA_023266895.1 Candidatus Woesearchaeota archaeon | reverse complement strand
CAAAATTCACAACTGCCCAAGAAACCAAAATTTCTGGGCTTCGCACAAATATTGATAATTGGGTAAGTAATAGTATTGTCACTCTAGGCACTGTAGCAGCCCAAGAATTCTGGAACACAACTGAGCTTTCAACAGCACTCAGTTTACTTATTGAGCATGATAGAATAATTAGCACAGCAACTTCTGTACATCCATCACCTGTAGCACCTCCTGTAGATACACCTCAATTCACTGACGAATTTCTGAAGTTGTGCGAAGAATTTAGTTATAACTTTGGTTATAGTACAAATTCACTTAGCATGCTGCGGAACAACATAACTGATATTCAAAAAAGTACCACTGCTTTTGAACAAGACTTAATAGATGACTATAACAACTTTAGAAACAACGTAGTTATCGACGCAAATGCCTCTCACGAAAAACTCACACAAATTAGTGCGTTGGCACAAAGTCTTCCTGAACCACAGAAAAAAATCATGTTGGATAAAATCGAAAAATATTCAGCTCTTTGTGTACAGATAATAAGCACAATTGATACGTTCCATTCAGAAAAAGATATTCAAGAATATAATTACAGTCCAGGAGACAGTAGTTGGGAGCTCATGAAAACCAAGATTAATGACTGCCTATCCCTTATCACCACCCTAAAACAATCAGTAGGTGGTCTCCCATGAGTCTTATCTTTGGCAATCCTGGCATTCCTATTCTCGCACGAGGTAAGGGTACTGTTGAAGGCATTAACACTGTAAGAAAGCTTGGTCTTGATGCTATGGAATTGCAGTTTGGCCATAGCGTGAATATCTCAGAGGAATTAGCCAAAGAAGTAAATCACGCAGCAAAAGAAAACAATGTTCGCTTGAGCGCGCATGGTCAATACACTGTGAATCTTGCGGCGTTAGAAAAATCAAAACTTGATGCGTCTATTGATAAAATGATTCATGCAGCAAAAATCCTCAACTCCTGTGGTGGCTGGAGTATTACCTGGCACATGGCGTTTTATCTTGGCAGGCCTAAAGAAGCAGTGCATGACCTTGTCAAGCAACACACAAAAACCATTGTGAAAACTTTGCAAAACGAAAACATTAAGGTATGGATTCGTCCTGAAACTACTGGTAAAGAAACTCAGTGGGGTGACTTGAAAGAATGTGTGAAGCTCAGTCAGGAAGTTGAGCAGGTCTTGCCATGTATTGATTTTGCGCACTTGCATGCTCGTTATAATGGAAAAAACAATTCAGCTCAAGAATGGACTGACATGCTTTCGTTTGTTGAAAAAGAGCTTGGCAGAACTGCCTTAGACAACATGCACATTCAAGTGTGTGGCATTAATTATGGTGAAAAAGGAGAAAAAAACCATTTGAATCTTGAAGAAAGTGATTTGAAATGGAAAGAGCTTATGTCAGTTTGGAAAGATTTCAAACTAAACGGTGTTGTTATTACCGAAAGCCCTAATATTGAAGGCGACGCGCTGCTCTTGCAAAAGCACTGGAAAGCATTCAAACACTAAGTGGTTCTGAAGAAAACCGATAAGTTTCCAATGTTACCAAGCGATGGGGTATTCTCAACAAATAAGCGACGCATTCTTGTTGCAAAAACAGGGGGCAGAAACTCAACACAAAACGATGCCTATGCTGTGTAGACTTTTTATGTGTTGCACGCTTTAAGAGCAGTTTCTTTAACAAGCTGTTTATACTCCTCCGTGCCATAATCATACGGACTTGGAAGAATATTTTGCGCAACAACTTGGGCAGCCCCGCGCAATCCTTCAACAACATCTAACAGTTTATTTGGGGGACTCACAGATAGTCCCAATTCTTGATAAAAAAATCTTCGACCAAATACTCTCGCTCTCATAGTTCTTACACACGCACCTTTAAGCAAATCACTCCATAGTCCCTCAACCGCAACATTAGTTAGGTCTCTGCAATCAGTTGAGTTCTCAATAAGTCTTGCGCCCAATTCTACAGTATCTTTTTCTATTCGAAAACAGAGAGCAGGAGTGTATACATACCCAGGAGCGCCTTCTGAACATTTTGAAGATAGTGAAATTGGTCTTCCTTGAATTTCGCACACTGCACTTTCTTCATCTTCATAGTACATCCTCATAAATTCTCCTTTTATCGGCACAAAAACCCTTCTACTTAAGCCAATTAATCTTAACACTGTTTCTATCGCTCTGCTGCAAACAGGTTTACCTTCAATCCAATCATACCTAAAACGTTCACTATCAATGCTATTTCTTGGCAAAGATCTTCGTTCCAGTGTAGGATATACTTCTCTTACGCAGCTTGTAGGAAAAACTAACGCTTTGTTCACAAAGAGAAATTATCCCATTGCGCATTTTAAATCTTTAGTTTTCCTAGCCTTCCAAATCCCAGCACTTCAAGCTTTTTTTCATCAACAACAAAGATTTCAAACCTACGTAAGTCAGCAGGCAATAAAGGACTCATAAGTTGTTCTTTGGCTACATCACTACCCACAACAAGAGGAAACGTACTTGGCTGCACAATAAGTGTTCTTCGCGTGTACGCACCTCGCAAATAGCACTTGTACTTGTGTGATGTTGATTTGTGACGCAATGTTATTGCAGGATGATCATGGCCGATAATAATTATTTTCGTGGTTTTGATTTGATGAGCAGTAGGCAATTCATCGCCATGCAGAACAAGTGTGTCCTCAACCCTGAACTCATCAACTGCAATTACTTCTTTTTTCGCAAGCACAGAAGCTATAACTGCATCATGGTTTCCTTTGACAACAACAACCTGTGAACAATGCATTCTTAGTTCATCAATCAAGCGCAAAATATCATTCCATTCTTGCGAGCTAATTCGCCCAAATGAATGTTTAAGATCACCATTTAATACAATGGTCTTGACCAATTTTGCGCTTTCAATTATTTTTCGCAATACCGCAATTGTTTCTTTATATTGTCGTCGTGGCACAAGCACGCCTTTGCTATGCAGTTCTGCTTCATACCCTAAATGTAAGTCTGAAAAAACCAGAGTTTGAGAACTCACATGATACAACCCAACACCTATTGCGTGCCAACCCCTTGTTATCTGCATGTGCAAGTAAAAACGTGAACTGATTTAAGTGTTGTGGTGCTTTGTTAGTGCGTCCACCAACTCTTTTTTTGTTTTCCACAATGCTTTGGGTGGTGCTGCGAGATATTTAGCATAGGCTTCTGACCCACCCACGTTTTCTTCATCAACTTCTGGGTCAATCCAGGGAAAGTGAAAGCTCCAAATAATCCACCAATTGCCAGGTCGCGGTCCATTTGTGTGCACTTGAGATCGTGGAAAAGCAATGAACGCATCATTCGCTCCCATGTCATATTTATAAGGCTCAACATACACAAATCCTTGGCCTGATATTGTTCTAATGAATCTATCAGAATGCGGGTGTATGTGAAGCGGTATTTGTTCTATAGGAAATGCGAGTTGAAGCACTCCAATTCGCTTGCTTGCTCCAACAACACCTTGTCGCCCTAATGCTTCATATTCAAAGATTTTCCAAGGAGTTTGTGCTGGATCTACTACCTGAACACTTCCTAAAGGAGGCAGTTCTTCATGTGCTAAAGTTACACAAGTTATGCTTAGTTCCTGTGTTTCTGTGTTTTTAATTTGAACCTTTTCGGCTTCATGTTGTGGAATGTGTATTGCCATTCCTTTTGCAATTTTGTGAGTTATCATTCCAACATAAAGTTCTCCAGAGCCTTCTTCAACAACCAGGACTCCTTCACAATTGTCTGCCCACACAGAGTAGTTAACAGAACTATTTTTGTTAAGCGTAATATTCCGCGCAGTTGCGTGTTCTTTTCCATAATCGGCCATAAGAATTCGCACAGTACCCCAATCATACTTTTGTAGGTTTCCTTCACTTAAAAGTCCATGTTGAATTTGCAGTGTCATTAAGCACCTCCTGCACCATGAATATATTGTTTTATTTCTTCAAGAATCGTGTTTGCAAGAGATTGGCCTTGCACATCTGTTGGCATCTTAAGCAGACCCTCTTGATTCATCGAGTGCGCTAAACTTACCAGTGGCAAACAAAGTGTTCTTAACACAAGTGATGAGATAGAGCAATCCCAGTGTTCTGCGCCACCATGTCTATCTGAGAGAACCCAGACTTTTTCTTGAGGAGAATTTATATCATCTATTCTGCCATATTTCTCTCGATTACTATCTATTTTATTGTACTCTAGATTACTACAGGTTCTGCGATGATTTTCGTTCGAAAATTTGATGGATTCAGGTTTGATTCCTGCTTGCATTAGCCAATCAGAAAGTATGCGTGGAGCATTGTCTGCACCTTGTTGAAGCGCGACATTTTTAGCATCACAAAGTTGAGGTCTTATGCTGTTAAATGGTGCGTGTTCATAGAAGTATTTATCATCAATTAATACAACTTTGGTTGGAGTTTCATACAGTAATGCTTGTTTGACTAACTTGATGAAGGCAGAGCCATATTCATTCATTTCATCAAGTCCGAAGCTAAAGGCATCATGTTTTTTTGCCTCTGGCAAGATATAGTTTACTGCAGTTTTATGCACAAGCGTATCTAAGTTCAGTTTTGATTTGAATTTTCCAGAGTATTTTCGAGGTATACGAGTCAAGCAGGTATGATCTGAGATTAAGAGCGTGCTACTGGGTTCTTCAAAGAGTTGTGGAGCTTCTTGTTGAAGTTTTTCCAGAATAGTATCGTTTTTAGTATCTCGCCCGAAATTTTTGGTTACACTTGAAATTCCTTTCGCAAGCAGTATTTTTTGTACTTCTGGGATTGCTGCAGAGTAATAATCATTCTCTCGATATAAGAATAAGAGCCTGTTTTTTGTTTCTGTTCCACTTATTTCATCTTCACTCATTTTTATCACCTTTAAGAGATAAATAGCATGGTAGAACCCATAAATTTAAGTAGTAGTATTATACTGCTACTAAAATGAAAGATCTTGCTCAAACTCTTGAATCACTAGGATTAAGTCCTACTGCAAGTAAAGTCTACCTCACACTTCTGGAACTCGGCAAAACTACTGCAGATAAAATAGCAAAGCGTGCGGGGACCTATAAAGCAAATGTGTATGATGCATTGCAACGTTTATCTGAAGCAGGTCTTGCCTCATCAATGATTGAAGACAACAAGCGATGGTTTATCCCTACAAATCCTAAGAAACTCCCTCTTGTGCTCGAAGATTTAAAAATCAAGCAAGAGAATTCTTGGTCTATTCTTCGCAAAGACTTGCTGGAAGTCATGCCTCAACTTCAGGCAAAATTCTCAAGTATTCGTGAAGCCGAACTTTTTGAAGTGTACCGAGGAAGAAAAGCCTTCAAATCAGTAATTAATGAAATAGCAGCGGAAAAACCCACGCAATGGAAAGGTTTTGGCAATCTTCAAGTTCAAGAGTATTTTCCTATTGAATTTCAGCGCTGGTTTAAAGGAGTTACAATCAGGCTGTTCTCAACAAAAACACCAGAAGTATCTCAGCGTTTATTAAACTCACAAAAAATTTGTAACACCACAATTCACTGGCTTCCTTCAGATCTGTTCATGCCAGTTGTTTGGACTATTTTTGGAAAGAACTTGCTCATCATCATTTACGAGCCAGATGTCATTTTACTCAGAATTACCAGTCCAGAAGTTGTGAACTCTTTTGATCAACAATTTGAATATTTGTGGAATAAAAGTAAAAAAGACTAAGAAACACATTCACTAACAGAAAGAAGAAAAAATATTTTGTACAACCCGAGACAGTTGTACTCACACGCAATTCTCAACAAAAGTATTACGCTCTCTCAAGAAACCCTTTTAGTTTTTGTTGAAATTGCGCTTCAGGTAACATTCCAACAATACGGTCTACTTCTGCGCCATGAGAAAAAACCAACACGCAGGGTATGCCCATCACATTGTATTTTTGTGCAATGTCTGCATTGCCTTCTTCGTCAATGTTAAGCTTGCAAAAAACTGCTTTTGTACCCAGTATTCCTGCAGTTTTCTCAAACAGTGGCGCAAGTTGTTTGCACGGTCCACACCATTCTGCCCAAAAGTCTACCACAACTGGTTTTTTGCTTTCAAGAACGGCTTGTTTGAAGTTTGCTGGATTGAGTTCGTTCATTTTCTCCTCGCTTTATTAAATATTTTTTTTGGTTTGAGTCAAGATCTAAAAATGCATCAGCTGCTTCTTTGAGTTTTGCGCTTGCTGACTTGCCAAATGCCATGACTTCAACTCGACAACCAAGAGCGCGTTGCAAGTGCTGTACAAGTGGCACAAAATCTCCATCACCTGAAATAAGGACGAGTGTATCAAGCTTATGTGCCATTTCAATCATGTCCATCGCAATACCAATATCCCAATCGCCCTTTTTTGCACCGCCAGCAAATACTTGTAAGTCTTTAGCTTTTATCTCAAACCCAATGTTTTGCAATGCATCAAAAAAAGCTTCTTTGTCAATGTCTTCTGTACGAATAACATATGCAAGCGCGCGAACAAGAATCCTGCCATTCACTGCATCTTGAAGCATTGTTTTGAAATTTACTTTTGCATTGTGCATGAACCGTGCAGAATAATACATGTTTTGCACATCTACAAAAACACCCACCCTCTGCCCTTTGTGTATTTCAGTCATAGCTTCTCAAAGAACTCCAGCAAGAAAGATACATTTAAGCTTTGTGTTTTTAAAAACAAATCCTGGTTTCATGAAGCAACAACTTTTTAATTTTTCATTCATGCAACCACACAATGAGTGCGCCAATAATGCAAATGCCAAGAATAAACATGATGAGTTGCGTAATTCCTTTTTTCACGCTTGATTCATGATGCAATTCTGGGAGCAAATCTGCAAGCGCAATGTATGCAAAACCTCCTGCACCAAATGCAAGCAAGTAGGGTGCAGCAGTGCTCACTGTTTTTGCAAAAAGATACGTGAGAATTGCTCCTGCTATTGCCGTAAGTGCTGAAAGAAAATTATAAAACAATGCGCGAGAAGGTTTCATGCCTGAAAAAATGAGTACATTAAAATCACTGAATTCTTGAGGAATTTCATGCAACGCAACAACAAGCGTTGCCAACCAGCCAACACTTGTGCCTGACAAAAATGCAGCAGTGATCGTAACACCATCCATGAAGTTGTGCACTCCATCCCCAATTAAACTCAAAAAACCTGTTGATTTTTTTCTCACCAGTTTATGATCTTTACAGTCATTATTATGGCAGTGATACCAGTAAAAGAATCGCTCAACAACGAAAAAGACAATAATGCCTACCAGTACATAAGGTGCTACAGTTTCAAGGCCCACATCACGCGCTGCTTCGGGTAGCAAGTCAAGAAATGCTGCCGCCACCATTGCTCCAGCAGCAAAACTCACAAACGTGTCCAAAAAATGTTTGAGTTTTTCTGATTTCCAACACAACGTAAGTGCACCAACAAATGAAATCAAACTAATGATAAGCACTGCAATCAAAATCGTAAACAGCATAGCAATCCCTCAAGAAAGAAGGTATTTATAGCTTTTGGTTGAATATTTTTAACATACCTTTTTGCAAGTCTTCATTGCCAGTTTATTTTAAAAAAACTCATCCATTTTTTTGGAGCGCATGACTTCACCCACACTTTTTTCCTCACAAAATTGCACGAAGCCAATCAAACACCTAGTTCTCGTCGCTATTTCAACCCGTAAAACCTTTTCTACCGTCAATAAAACCCCTTCCGCAAGCTTTAAATACAACCTGCTTTCCTATTTGAATATCATCTCCACAGCCGGTACATTCTCCGGCAGTTTTTCTCGCCTCGGGATAACTGAGGAACACAACGATAAGAGGCAGGTGTCTCTGTCGTCCACATGAATGCTCAAGACTTCCTTGAGTATGAGAGAAGCTGCTAAGAACAATAAATTTTCAACTTTGCGATCTATAAGTGGAATTTGGGTTACACGGGGCAGTGTTCAGCGATGAATACTACCTTGAATAACTATTTATCCTCTGCACGGATTCCTGTTTATCCTGCAGGAGGGTGCCGCTATCAGAGTTCGGTTAAGACATGCAAGTCAATGGCAGCAATGCCATGGCAGATGGCTCAGTAACACGTCGATAACCTCCCGTTCAGCGGGGCATAACCTCGGGAAACTGAGACTAATTCCCCATAGGAAATACCGTGTGGAATCCTGGTATTTCCCAAAGCATACGCACTGAACGATGGGTCGGCGGTGGATTAGGTAGTTGGTGAGGTAATGGCTCACCAAGCCAAAGATCCATAAGGGCCTTGACAGAGGTTGCCCTGAGAAGGACACTGAGATACGGGTCCTAGCCCCACGGGGTGCAGCAGTCGCGAAAACTTCGCAATGCGCGAAAGCGTGACGAGGGAACTCTGAGTGCTCAGGATTTATCCTGGGCTTTTCTTAAGAGCGAAAATCTTAGGGAATAAGTGGTGGGCAAGACTGGTGCCAGCCGCCGCGGTAACCCCAGCGCCACAAGTGGGAACCACGTTTATTGGGTCTAAAGCGTCCGTAGCCGGTCTGGCAAATGCCCTGTGAAATCGTCTTGCTCAACAAGACGGCGTGCAGGGTAGACTACCAGACTAGGGACCGGGAGAGGTGAGCAGTATTCTTGGGGGAGCGGTAAAATGTGATAATCCCAAGAGGACTACCAATGGCGAAGGCAGTTCACCAGCACGGATCCGACGGTGAGGGACGAAAGCTAGGGGAGCGATCCGGATTAGATATCGTCAAACTCGCGTCTTGATAAAACATGACGAGTTTTCCGAACATAGTCTCGCAGATCGCGTAACTACAAAACGAGACAAGTAACGAAAACACAAATCGAGTTTGCTCGACTAAATACCCGAGTAGTCCTAGCCGTAAACGCTGCAGGCAAGATGCTGCATAATCTTCGGGATTGTGCGGTGTCGAAACGAAGGTGTTAAGCCTGCCACCTGGGAATTACGGTCGCAAGGCTGAAACTTAAAGGAATTGGCGGGGGAGCACTACAAGGGGTGCGGCGTGCGGTTTAATCGAATTCAACGCCGAGAATCTCACCAGGGGCGACGGCAGAATGAAGCACAGTCTGAAGGGCTTTGCTGACGAGCCGAGAGGTGGTGCATGGCCGCCGTCAGCTCGTGTCGTGAGATGTCCTGTCAAGTCAGGCAACGAGCGAGACCTGTATCCATACTTGCTCCCGTGCCCGCAAGGGTGAGCGAGCACAGTATGGAGACTGCCCTCGAAAGAGGGAGGAAGGTGCAGGCTACGGTAGGTCTGTATGCCCCGAATCTCCTGGGCTACACGCGCGCAACAATGATTGTGACAATGGGATGCAACTCCGAAAGGAGAAGCGAATCCTCGAAACACAACCTTAGTACGAATTGAGGGTTGCAACTCACCCTCATGCAGTCGGAATCCCTAGTAATCAGACGTTAGCATCGTCCGGTGAATATGTCCCTGCTCCTTGCACACACCGCCCGTCAAGCCAACCGAGCAGGCTTTCGATGAGCCACGGTTTTCTTGACCCTGCCGAATCGAAGGTCAGTGAGGTGGGCTAAGTCGTCACAAGGTATCTGTAGGGGAACCTGCGGATGGATCACCTCCTTTTTATTTTTTATTGTGCTCATAAAAGCACAAACGTACCACATTGTTCATATAACGAATGACACCCATCTGTGCAAGTGGAATTCGTTATTACAAAATGACAGAAAAAAATCTGTCATGGAGTATAGCAGCTTCTCTTCTCATAATCACATGGGCCCGTAGCCCAGCGGTAGAGCGCCCGCTTTGCATGTTCGAGCAATCGACCAAACAAGCGGGAGGCCTCGGGTTCGAATTTCAGAAGTCGCCCGTCAGAGTCGTACGTCGACAAGACGGACGATAGACGAATGACGACGGATGAACGAAAGTCCCGACGGGTCCATTCAATCACACGCATCATTGCGAGATTGGGTTATCACAAGCACCCGCTTATGATAGCAACGCCGAAAACATGAACATAATTCCTGTTTATATGAGGCCACACACAAACAAATAATTGTAGTCTAGATAAGATTACACTCTGGAAAGTCTCAGAAATCATGAAAGTGGTTTGTGAGGCGATCGGAAGTACATGAATGTAACGAGCAGGAGTGTATTTCCGTAGCATCAAAACCTCAGAAGGTGGATGACTTGGCTCATAACGCCGATGAAGGACGTGGCTAACAACGAAATGCCCTGGCGAGCCGTATGCAGGCGCTGAACCAGGGATCTCCGAATAGGACTTCCTCTTGGGCCCAAAAGGGCAGGAAACGCCGGGAATTGAAACGTCTTAGTACCGGCAGGAAAAGAAATCAATTGAGATGCGGTTAGTAAGAGCGACCGAACACCGCATAGGGCAAACCGAAGCTGGCGCTGAAAGGCGTTGGCGATGTGGAGTGTCGGCACAGGCTCTCTTTAATGAGGATTGCCTCGCTTGGTAATGCGAAGTCGCCTGGAAAGGCGTGCGATAAAGGGTGATAGCCCCGTAGCAGCACCTGGGCAGGTAACAGCTTGTGTTCGCGAGTACTGCTCCCCGGATATGGAGCGGGAACATGGGAGGCATCAACTTCCAACCCTAAACACGTTATGAGTCCGATAGAAAATAGTACCGTGAGGGAACGTTGAAAAGAACCCTTGACAGGGAGTTAAAAGGCCTGAAACCTTCTGAGTTCAGAAAGGTAGTGCACTTCGGTGTTCTACCGTGCGTTTCGAATAACGTGCCAGGGAGTGTTTTCGAGTGGCAAGACTAATCCATACACTGGAGGAGTCAAAGCGAAAGCAATACGCCCGCAGCCCGCAAGGGTGAGGGGCATGGTGTGAAAGCGCCAGGAGTCACTCGATGACGACCCGAAACCGGTCGATCTAGTCCCGGGCAAGATGAAGCGCGAGTAAAATCGCGTGGAGGTCTGAAGAGGTGCTGTGTGCACGCGTTCTTCTGACCTAGGACTAGGGGTGAAAAGCCAATCGAGACCGGTGATAGCTGGTTCCTGCCGAAGTAGGCCGTAGTCTAGCCTCGAGCGAGACTGCTTGAATTGTAGAGCGACGGATCGCGGGTTAAGGGCCCGAAAGGGCTCGGCTTGCTGTCCAACTCCGAATGTTTAAGCGTCGTAGACCTTGAGAGACGGGGCGTCTGGCGTAAGGTTGGCGTCCGAGAGGGGAACAACCCTGACTTTGGTTAAGGTCCCTAACAGCTGATTAAGTGTGAAAGGGTGAAGGAAGTCTTTGTCTTGAGACAGCGGGGAGGTTGGCTTAGAAGCAGCCATCCTTTAAAAAGTGCGTAACAGCTTACCCGTTGAGGACAGAGGTTCCCAAAATGGACGGGGCTAAATCAGCGACCGATACCAAAGACTTCCCAAAAGGAAGTGGTAGGCAGGCGCCTGGCGTGGGCAGAACTCAACCTGAGAGGGAAGAGGGACCACGTCGGAATGAAAATCCTGGCGGTAGTAGGCTCGTAGCAGTGTGAGAATCACTGCCATCGAAAGGGTAAGGGTTCCTTGCCAATGTCGATCAGGCAAGGGTTAGTCGGCCCTAACTGAACTCCTAACAGGAGTCTGTGAGGAATGGTAAACCGGTTAATATTCCGGTACCACATGAGTATGTGAGGGAAACCTCGTGCTGTAAATTGACGCTTTTGGCTACAAGGACACGTGCCGTCGCGCGTGTGAATAGTGACACAGTACAGGAGTATCGTTATGATGAGAATGTGCTGAATCACGGACAAGCCTGGTTTTACCAGGTTCCTTGGATGCCTGGAGCCCATGAAAAACATTTACAGAAAGATCTCATGTGCCCGTACCAAGAACCAGCACTGGTACCCTAGGTGAGAAGCCTGAGATGTGAAGGAGCTTATCTGGTTGAGGGAACTCGGCATATTAGCCCCGTGCCTTCGGCATAAGGGGTCCCTGCATTCGTGCCGGTATAGGTGGCGAGTGCAGGGGGCACTGACTAGGGGGTCCCAACTGTTTAACAAAAACACAACTGGCTGCAAAGCCGTAAGGCTTAGTACAGCCGGTGACGTCTGCCCAGTAACAGTATCCGAACCTCCTTTTCAAGGGAGCGAAGGACTGTCAAACGGCGGGAGTAACTATAACTCTCTTAAGGTAGCGAAATGCCTTGTCGTTTGAATGGCGACGTGCATGAAGGGCGCAATGAGGTCCCCACTGTCCCCAACCGGAATCCTCCGAACACAACATTCTGGTGCAAAGTCCAGAGAGCTCCAGTGGGAAGTGAAGACCCCATGAAACTTTACTGTAGCTTGTAGCTGCGGCGCGGGTTTTGTTGTATAGTGTATGTGGGAGCCGTTTGAGTGCAAGACCGTCAGGTTTTGCATGAGGCATCAATGTAACACCACACCCCGAAACTTGCGTCGCTCACCCGTAAGGGGACACCTGCTTGCGGACAGTTCGGCTGGGGTGGCACCCCGCTAAAAGAATATCAGCGGGGCCCTAAGGTGAGCTCAACCGGGTCAGAAATCCGGTGTGGAGTGCAAGGGCATAAGCTCGCCTGACCCTTTTGTTTACATAACTCAAAAGGGACACGAAAGTGCGGCCTAGCGAACCTCCGTGTGCTCCTTGATGGAGCCCGGGGATGACCGAAAAGTTACTCTGGGGGTAACAGAGTTGTCGCGCCCGAGAGTTCGCATCGACGGCGCGGCTTGCTACATCGCCGTCGGCTCTTCCTATCCTGCGCGTGCAGAAGCGTGCAAGGGTGAGGGGGTTCACCTATTAAAAGGGATCGTTAGCTGGGTTCACAACGCTGTGAGGCAGTTGGTGTAATATCTACTGGAGATGCAATGATGTCTAAGGGGAAGGAAGCCATAGTACGAGAGGAACTGGCGTTCGCGGCCTCTGGTGTACCGGTTGTCCGACAGGGCATTGTGCCGGGCAGCTACGCCGTTTGGGATAAACGCTGAAAGCATCTAAGCGTGAAACCCTCCGTGAAACGAGACATCATAGGACATGGGTAGAAGACCTGTTTGATGGAACTGATGTGTACGCAACGAGGTAACGAGTTGTTCAGCATGCAGTCACCAACGTCCGTATCTTTCCAGCTTTGTTTGTGTGTGGCCTTTTTATTTTTTGTTTCACATTTTCCGAAAATTCAATCAACTAGTTCGTAAACTTTCCGGATTTTTTTAGTAAACTTACTTAAGGCGAATTATCTTGAGCAGTTCATGTTTTCAATAAACGAAAGATTCAAAGACTTGGAAATTTATGCCCTTGCAAAAGAGCTTGTTGTTATGATGTATAGACTTTGTGAGCAGATTCCTGTTCATGAATCAAATAACATTATTTCGCAATTGCGTCGTGCAGTTACTGGATTGCCATTGAATATTGCTGAAGGCAGTGGTGCCGGAACCTATCGTAGTTTTTTGAATTTTTTATTGTTCGCGTATAGAAGCATTCGTGAAGTTGAAGCTATTCTTGATTTGATTGTATTGTTACAGTACAAGAAAGAATCAGAACTTGTTCAAGAGCGTGAAGCTGTTAACAAGTTTATGCGTAAGCTTTGGTGTTTCATGAAGTTTGTGGAACAGCGTGCTGGTGTGCGTGAGTATCAACGCACTGCATTTGCGCAAGGTAGATTGTTGTGGAAGGATCCAAATACTGTGCTAACAAAAGCTTAGAAGGTAATAATGTTTGAGGGAAAAATTATTTGCTTTCAAAATGAAACAGTTCTTTCAAAAGCTCTACTTTTTTGAGGCTGAGCTTTCTTTTTTTCTTGTGTTCTGAGTCAATCTTGTAGTTACTTTTCTGTGCCACATGTTTTGCGCGATTAATACTTTTGGCTTGCATAAAGTAATAAATGTGTTTTTGGTTTTGTGACAAAAAGCAGGCTTCTATTGTTACTCCTTCAGTTTTTAGTGTTTTTAGCACTTCGTTTTTTCTTTTTTTGAGTTGTGCACACCAGTTTAGCCATGTTTTTTTCTTTCCGGGTTTAATCCTAAATTTTGCAAGGACAATTTCACTCATTTTGCCTCATTTTTCTTGCCATATTCATCAACATTTTTTCTTGGTTTTTTGCATTGATGACTGCGTTTGCGACCAGCACTCCTTTAGTGCCAAGCATGATAGCGTGAGCTATATCTTCTGGTGTGTGAATTCCTGCACCGCACACTACTGGCGTGACTGGTACTGCGTCAAGGATTTTTTCAATCAAATCCGGTTTTTTTTGGGTGATGCTTGTTGTACTTGCAATTAATGAAGAATCTTCTATTGCAATAATGTCTGCACCGAATGCTGCGGCATTGAATGCTTCTTTGGGTGTTTTGACGCACACTATGCTGGTGAGTTTTGCAGTTTTGCAGCGTGCAATTGTTGTGGCAAGTTCTTTTGTGTGTACTGGTTTTTCTGAGTGATTAATCAACGTACCGCAAGCACCTGCTTGACTTACTACTTCCGCAAGCACACTGCCAGTATGCGCTCCGTAATCAATGAAGTCTACGTGTTGGGCAAGGACTGGAATGCGTGCAGAATGACTGACTGCATGAATATCTGCTGCTTGAACTGCAATAGCAATGCATATTCCTGTTTGTTTGCTGATGCGTGCGCATGTTTGTGAGAGTTTGACTGCATGCCTGCCAATACCTTTCTCATATGCTTTGCAATTGATTATGATGAGAGGGAAGGTAAGTTGCATTAGCTAAGCTCAAGAGGGAGTGGATAAAAAGGTTTCTATGTAAAAAATGAAGTGTGCTATGTGTTGGCTTTAGCGCGTATATAACTCTTTTTTTTGTGAAGGAAAAACTCGCCAGAGAATTATTTCTCGGCTGCGACTCGAAAGCTGGCGTGTTTTTCGTTTATAAATTGTTGTCAAGCCAACACAACAAGCAAATTCTTTTAGTAAAATTCACACTGGACATCTGGGCGTAAAGCATAATGTGTTGCGATATCTTGAGAGATAATGGGTGTATGGAAAGAGCTGTTGCTGAAAGACAAGTATTTAGCAAGATGTACTGCACAAATTTTGCAAGGTAGAGAAAACGAACAACTTACGCAGCATACTGATTCTTTGCATGCTCGCAAAAAGAAAGACAATAGCAAAAACTCTGAGCGTCAGTCGTGTTTGCAGGAGTTTTTTTGCAGGATTATTGTTGAGTATGTTCCTGCACTCAAGGTGTATGAAACACGTCAGGGGTTGTCTGAACGCTTGCTACGCAGACGACTTGAGCGTCAGGGCTGGAGTGTGTGGCGTGGAGGTTCACTTCATCTCGTGCAACGTGATGATCTATATCCTCGTGTGCGTGATAGATATGAGTTGCTGTGCAGATTAGTGTCTGAAAAATACAACACAGGCATGGTAGAGCTCTTGCAATACTTTTGTGCAGTGCAGCATGGCATGCCTGACTTTTTGTGCTATCGTAATGGAATATTTAAGTTTGTGGAGTGTAAGCTTGGCTATGAATGCCTGAGTGCGCGTCAGGTTTTCTGTATACAACGCTTACATGATCTTGGGTTTACTGTAGAGGTCCACAAAATTGCTGCACCCACCACGCACGCAAGAAGAGTTGTATTGAATTTAGTAACCGGAACCAAACAAGTGCAGGAAGAAGAGAGATGTTTGAGAAAGTATTGCGGGAAAAAGAAATAAAGAAAAAAAATAACTCACTATTTTCATAGAACTAAAAATTTAATTGCGTTTGCGTAAACGGGCCCTGTGGGAGTTGAACCCACGACCCTCCGGTTTCTGCGTGTTATTATTAAGAGCCGGATGCTCTAGCCAGGCTGAGCTAAGGACCCAATGATAGGACTTCTTGTTCAGGATGTGTTTATATACTTTGTTGGGCGAATATGAAATGAAAACTCCCGCAAGGCGTGGTTCTGCTTGAGTCAGTAGGCAAGGTATTCGCCCAAGAAAAAAAGAAAACCCTCCTAAAAAAAATAAAAAAGAATAAAACTCTTACGTGCACTGCTTGCATTCACCAAAAACTATCGCGAGTAAGCCTGCCAAAAATGCGAAATTAATTGGCGTATTGGCAGCACCACTAGTGTTCATAATAAGCATCTGACTCAAGGCACCAATAATGTTTGTTGAGGGACCAAGTTTCCATGTCAGTACCAATGCAATAATCATTAACAGGCTCAGCACTAACGCAGATTCTCTGCCATGCCAATTCACCAGCAAGAATAGTCCGCCAAGAATCTCTACTGCCAGCACAAGCCACACTAAGAAAGGACCTGCTGCACCAAACATAGCCACAAAATAACTTTTCATTAGGTCAAGGCTTAATAGCTTACTTATGCCTGCAACCAAAAATGCAATACCGAAAAATACGCGCAAGATTACTGGCGACCAGTCTTTATGTTTTTCAAACCATTTCATAGTTTCCACCTCAGGAGTTATGAACTGCCTAAGAAAGGCAGCTATAAAAAGATTACGCAGAACCAGGTTTGTAGAAAACTTGACTGCGGTCTCGCTGCCACAGCGCATCCTTATTGAATGATACTGAGTCGGTACAGCCACGACGTCTCGCTCTCGCGTTATTGTTACGGTGAGATGCGCGCCTTTCAAGGAGGCAGTGGCAAACTTTTCTACAAAACCGCAGCAACGTTGCGGGCTGAATTTATTTTGCACAATCTTTAAATATTACACCTCCAAAACTATATTGTGGGAATTTCACAACGTACGTGCTGGATAATTCTGTTTCTTATTCTCTTATTCGGTGCGTATCTCCGAGTGTATCATCTTGACTATCCAGTTATAGGATATCATAACTGGAAAGAAACAAACTATCTTACAACTGCACGAAATTTTGAGCGCGAAGGTTGGTTCAGCCAAGGCTGGTTTGTGCCATTGTGGGATTATCCTCAATTGTATGAAAATCCTTCAGGAGCACATAGTGATACATTTTCCACCACACCTTTGATTGTCAGTCTTGCATTCAGAATTTTTGGCGAAAGTCTACCTTTGGCACGAGGTATAAACATTGCACTTGCTCTAGGAAGTATTTTGTTCACGTACCTTATTGTACGCAAGCTATTCAAACGAGAAGATCTTGCGCTCACAACTGCAGCACTCATGACTATAACGCCTTTGCTTGTTTTTTTTGGAAGACAAATGGATGTGTTGAATTCCGCAATATTTTTCACCATTTTTGGCACGTATCTTTATTTGCATTGGATAGAATCATTTAGTTGGAAAACAACTATTGCATACTCATTTTTTTTAATGCTGGGAGTGTTTACTAAATTCACGTTTGCCCTCTTACTCATTCCAGGATTTTTTGTGTTTCCTTTTGCAAAACTCAAAGACAAGACTTTGTGGAAAAAGTATGCAGTCTGCCTTGTGCCTTTTTTCTTATTCTTTAGCTGGTTTTTATACATCAGAACTGTTTCCTCAGATTTAGGTGAAGAAATAAGCAAAATCAAACCTTCACTCCTGTTTGACTCAGGATTTTGGCAGATCATGATGAACTTTTTTGCGGAAAATTATAGCCTTTGGATGATCAAGTTATTTGTGCTTGGCAGCATAGTTTTTCTTGCATTTGCGTGGAAGCGTTTGCACGAGTCAGGCTACAAATTCTTTCTTGCATACCTTACAGGCAGCATAGTTTGGTTTATTGTGCTTGCAGAAAAACTCATGGGGCACAATTATCATCAATATCCACTGATTCCGCTCATTGCTTTTATGGTAGCATATTTGTTTGTTGTTGTTGGACAAACCATAGCACAAACAATGAAAAAACAATGGCTCATGCCCGCAACAGTCATTGTCTTACTACTCCTGCTCTACTCGCCAGTGCATGTCTCGGCAGCACGAATGTTTGACACACAATTCTATGGCTTAGATGTTGCAGGAGAATACCTCAAGGAACACAAACAGGCAGGAGAACGAGTCATGCACAGCAGCCATCAAGCATATGGCTTGCTCTGGCATGCAGACATAAAAGGCACCAAACGACAAAAGGATGTAAAGCTCATTCAGTATGGAGAGCAAAACCTGAACATCACCTGGCTGTTTATTTATCAATGGGATTTTGACATGCTAAGCATGCCTAATGTAAGCAACTACATCAGTGATAACTACCATCTTGCACAAATAGGATTTTTACGAAATGACAAAAACATAAATCCAGTCTATTTCTTACTTCGAAAAGGAGGCACGTTTGACATGAACAAACTCAATGACTACACCCAAGGCAAGCCAGTCAAAAGTAGAACTTATGAGCGCACAACAGGCAAAACAGTGATGAACTACGTAAATGTAGAATAGATTTTTAAAGCATGAGAACATATTTATTTCATGAAAATCTACATCAAAGGTCTTGAAACGCTTTTTTCATTCAAACCACAATTCAAAACATATGCAATACGAATTTGGTCACCAAGTCCTGTAATACCACAACTCAAAAAACATTTGCCACTAGACCACCCAAATTTTTTATGCGTGCAAGAATACTTTTTTGATGATGTCTGGCCAAGACATTGTAGTGCTACAAGCATACTTTTTGATGGAACTCTTGCTCAAAAAATTCTGGAGGACTTCAACAGCGGAAGGAAAGACTGCGAAGCACTTCTTGTACATTGCATTGCAGGAAAAAACAGGTCGCCAGCAGTTACCATCGCACTCAATGAAGTCTTCAAACTAGGACACAATACTGCTCAATTGAAAGCAATATATCATGAAGCAAACTGGTATGTATACCGCACGTTGGTCGAAAAAGCAAAAGAATTGGGATTTTAAACCAGAAAAGTATGATAAATAAAATGATACTGCCAAAGTGCTAATCAGATCAACTTTTTTTACAACACTACCTTGCAAATCCTGCCCATTTGTACAAAAAGTATTTAAGAATAAAAAATCCACCAATAACTACTGAGTTTGTGAGCAATGCAGAAAAATGTAGTATGTCAATAAATACTGAAGAGAGCGCGATTGTTGCGATTGTTACTAACACACCAACCCAGGTGTAAGTAACAAAGCTTTTGTGTTTTTTCAGTTTTTGTTGGACAAATTCTTGCATAGCGCCTCAGATGTTTCTCAAGATAAAAACCTATCGGAAAAAAAAGTATCTAAAAAAGAGTTGAGACACAGTTATGCCCTCGTAATCATCCGAAGAAACTAATCACTCCTGCACCAAGAATAATGCAAATCACTCCTGTGATTTTAAATGTATTCAAACGCTCATGCAACAGGTGATGAGAAAACAATGCAGCCCATGCATAACTCAATGCGCCAAGGGGATACAACAGTGTGACTGCAGTTTGTCGCAAAGCAATAACATAACAGCCTATTGCTGCTGCATACAAAAAAACTCCTGCAAGCAATCGTGGTTCAAACCAGGTGCGCACACCAAAAATCTTGAGCTGACCTATCCCTTGCTTAACAAACACTGGACCAAGACCCCCAAAAAATGCACCCAAAAGGGTCAACAGCAAAGGAATCAAAGGAATCATACCGTACCTCCTTTTCCAACCAAGACTATGCCCAGTACCACCAAAAAAATACCCAGCCAGGTAAACAAAGAAACTGACTCACCAAAGACGCCCTTGCCAAGCAATGCTACCCAAACATATGTTGTGGCAAGAAATGGCACTAGCACGCTAACCTCACCACCTTTCAATGCAATGAAAAAAAGTGCTGCACCAAAGCCATAAAATACTAGACCAAGAACCAGAGAAAACGTAAGCGTGCCTGTGCCAAGAGCACTTGCTCCTTTCTTAAGAAACACTTGCGCAAGCGCTGTGACAAAGGTGGTCAGAACTATGACCATAATTGCCCATGTTTTTGTATTTCCCATACTAGTAGTTCATACGCAAAAGATAAAAACCTATCGGAAAATTAGTGCGCATTAGCTCTTCATATAGAGTTTTTACCAAGTTCTTTCTTTTTATTTAGAAACTAACAAGTCGCGCATGCTGTCCACTATTTTTGCACCTGAATAAACTGGCAAAGTGCATCGCTTTTTCACAGGATTTATAAAACAGGGTGCATACGCGAATTTAGATGAAAAAACGAAAAAACTTACTTTTGCTCACTGAATACTTTCCTGTATCAGAAGACGCAGAGACAACCGGCGGTGTAGAAGCCCGAGTTTTTGATCTGGTGAAAGGACTGTCGCATTCTTACAAAATCACCGTGCTGTGCAGTAGGCAAGCAGGTCAGCCTAAAGAAACAACAGTTTTTGATGCAAGAGTGCTTCGGCCAGGACCAATACTTCCGTACTCTTCAAAAGGATTTTTAGTGCGCAGAATACTAACTGTGCTTGCAATCCTCATCAAAGGTCTCACACTCAAACCAGACATTGTTGAAGGGTGCTCATTCATGATGTACTGGCAGGCATTTCTTATTGGCATGCTCACTGGTGCAAAAAAATGTGCAACTTGGCATGAAACATGGATTGGCGAGTGGATAAAAAATAAAGGAATTCTAACAGGAATTTTTGGAAGTATTTGGGAACGCGTCTCAATCAAGCTTCCATGGGACTGTATCATTAGCATCAGCAACTCAACAAAAAAGCGTCTTTTGGAACGACGAGTGACCTGCAAAAACATCACTGTAATTCCCAATGGATTTAATTACGCACATCTTGAAAAAATCTCTGCAAAAAAAACAAGCACACCAAGTATTGTTTTCTTAGGAAGACTCACCCCACAAAAAGATGTTGGAACCTTACTGCATGCAGTCAAAGAAATCGCCAAAAAAATTGCTGACATTCAATGCCATATTGTTGGCGGAGGCCCTTCAGAGGCAGAATGGAAGCAATTAAGCGAAAAATTAGGCATCCAAAAAAATGTTATCTTTCATGGACATCAAGAAAAAAAGGCAGACTACTTACTCAAAGGCAAGCAATGCCACATTTTTGTCTCACCATCACTTCTTGAAGGTTTTGGTATAGCACTGCTTGATGCAATGGCAATGGGTCTTCCTGTAGTGGTCTCAGATATTGAACCCTTTAAAGAAGTCACCCGTAATGGCAAAGGAGGGTTTATCTTTAAGCAGAAAGATTATAAGGACTTAGCCAAAAAAGCAGTGATACTACTCACAAACAAAAAAGTGTATGCGCAGAAATGTAGTGAAGCAAAAGAACTCGCGGCCACGTATGATTGGCAGACCATCATTAAACAGTATGAAAAAGTCTACGCAAAGGTTTTATCATGAAAAACATTCATCTCAGTATCATCATTCCGGCATACAATGAAGAAAAACGATTGCCGCAATCACTTGATAAAATACTGCTTTTTTTACGCCAAAAAAAATACTCTTGGGAAATAATTGTTGTTGATGATGGAAGCACAGACCATACAAAAGACGTTGGAAAAAACAGAGAAAACGTACAAAAAATCAGCTATACTCCGAACAAAGGCAAAGGCAATGCAGTCAGGACAGGCATGCTTGCAGCTCATGGAGCCTACAGACTCATGTGCGACGCAGACCTTTCAACACCTATAGAAGAGCTAGACAATTTCTTTCAGCACATAACTGAAGCTGAGGTTCTTATAGGATCACGAAAGCTCAAGGGATCAAACCTAAAAATTAAGCAACCATGGCACAGGCGTATGCTTGGCGAGATTTTTAACTTGGTTGTAAAAACTCTTGTAGTGAAGGGCATTCATGACACACAATGTGGCTTTAAAATGTTTAGCAAAACTGCAGCAGAAAAAATATTCGCAACACAATATATTCCACGATTTGGCTGGGATGTTGAAGCACTGTTTCTTGCACGAAAATACGGTTTTCGGATAAAAGAACTTGCTGTTGTCTGGATAAATGATACAGAAAGCAAAGTAAATCCTTTGAAAGAAGCATGGCGTATGTTTAAAGAAGTAATCCAGATCAGGATAAATGCATTGCGAGGAAGATACTAATGTGGGAGTATGTAAAAAACCACAAGCATGAACTTCTACTTCTTTTGTTGTTCATTATTGCAACAAGCATACGGCTGAATCTTAATGGCATGCCTCTTGATCATCCAGGTAATATTAAAGCAGCAGATCCTTTTTATCACAGCCTCACAATTGATATGATTCTTGAAAGTACGCAATGGATGTACAATTCGTATTATGTTTCTTTTGGAGAGCTAAAGTCTATTAATCAACAACCCCCTCTTGCATATGTTGAATCAGCAGGCGTAAGTAGCATCACAGGGCTGCCTGCATGGGTTACTATTTATTTTATCGTGTGCCTCTTTGCAGGACTGAGAACATTTCTTATGTATGTGTTAAGTCAAGAATTTTTTGGCAACAAAAGCATTTCACTGATTTCCGCAGCACTTACAGTTATCCCGTTAGCACCCCATGCATGGTTGTATGAAGTGTACATTGGATTCTGGATTCAAGTCATTGCACTCACCTTGCTCACGGGCATTATTTGGTGCAGCATACGATACAATCGAACACGAGAAACTTGGCTGTTGTGGGTTGTTGGAGTGTGCAGTGCAGCGCTCATTGCGACACACCCTCAAGAAATACTTTTTTTACCACTTGTTTTTGCATTTCTCACCTATCTCATACTAAAAGAACATGCGTCAGGCATGCTAAAAATAAAACAATTGGGAAGGCTTTGCATACTACCACTCATGGGAATTACCTTGTTACTCCCCTGGTTTTTGTATGTTTGGAAAAGTAAAGGATATAGTCTGCAACTCAATTTAGATCCTTTTCCTACAACTTATTTGGGAGGCATCACAACACCAGGACTACACTTTTTCCCATCATGGTATCTCGCAATTGTAGGACTAGGCCTGATTATTGCAATTGTAGGGTGGAAAAAATATAAACCACTTTTAGCAACCACTGGATATTATGGTTTTTACATGTTTGTGCTTCCCTACATTTTTGCAAGCCCCTATTATCTTGGCAGAACAAAAACCTTACTTCCAATTCTTATTGCACCATTTGCTGCTCTTTCCATTCATTTTGTACTTAGCAGTGTAGAAAAAACAACTCATACCAAAGTCACGAGATTTGCTGCAATTAGCATGGTATCTCTTTTCATGATTGCAATAGGAATTCCTGGATATTACGAACTCCGCCAAGGTATTCAGGGAGAACACATAGATCAAGAAAAATGGAATGCACTTACGTGGATTCACACAAATACTCAACCAAACGCAACCGTGCTTTTTATTGAGGACTGCGGCCAAGCAAGCTGTATATACACCAAAAGAATAACTGCGTATATAGAACAAAAAGACTTGCCAATACAAGCTCAAGCATTACTCAACACACACGAGTTTAGTAACAGTACAGTTCTTTCATGGGCAGCAGATACGCTCTGGGACTACTCCACCCAAGAAAAAACACCCTACCACTTTATCAAGCTTGACAAAGAAAAACTCAAACTAAAATACACACACCTTAATGACTTTAATTACATCTATCTCAGAAATTTTGGCAAGGAAATAGCTCAGTTCAATCAACAACTCATACAATCATTTCTTCCAGAGTACACAACGCAATACAACAAAGGAGGCATTATTATTCTTCACCATGCGTGAATATCTCAAAAAGTATGGAATTGGAATCTTGCTCATATTTATCGTGAGTTACCTAGGTTTGTGGAATGGTAGTGCAGCACTCAAGCTCACACTGGGCTACTTGATTGTGGCATATCTTCCTGCCAGTCTCTATTTCATAAGAAAGCCAATTCCTTTTGCAGAAAAGTTTGTTCTCACCAATGTACTTGGGCTTTCACTGAGCACAGCACTTGTCGCACTTGATGTGGTATTTAGAGTGCCACTTGTTACACTAACGTATATCTCAGTGTCAGTTATATTCTTGCTTTGTGGATTGTGGGTAGGGTATGCTGACAACAAGAGGCAGTTATGAACTCGCTCTTTATTTCAGAATACTGGCCTCCTGACAGTAAAGGTGGTGGTGAAGAATCAGCATCAGCACTTGCGCACGCACTTTCAGAACAAGGAGTTCAGATTACCGTGCTTACAAGCATTTGCAAAGGACTGCCTGCAGAAACCCAACAAGGAAAGGTACGCGTGCTTCGCAGAATCATGACTGGCACAAACCCAGGAAGTTTTCTAAGCAACATACAACGCACACTCGTGTTTCCTTTTTCCGCAAAAAAACAAATTAAAAAATTACTTACAAAAGAAACATTTGACGCACTCCACTACGTGAACGTCAGTTCAGTCATGGGAAAAACCACCCCAAAAATCACACCACAAGGCATACGCTCATTTGTTCACACCAACAGCCCCTTATTTTTTTGCCCTAAAGGAACTCTCATGTATAGCGACAAAAAAGAATGCCACTACACCTGCACACCCCTGCGATTTGTTGAGTGTTTTTTGCACAGCAATGTGTTTGGCAAACTCAAAAACTCATGGTACTACAAGTATAACCCTGCACTCTGGCTGGCATTGTATGCCCTCTTCAGAATCAGACTCTCCAGACTAAAACAATTTGAAACGTACATTGCAGTCAGTGGTTTTATGCAACAAAAACTCTTAGAAATTGGAATCACAAAAAATCGAATACATGTTATCTCAAACATTGTTGAACTGCAAACACAAAGTGCACAACACAAAACACCCCATCTGCTCTACCTTGGAGATTACCTTCCACAAAAAGGAGTCAGGGAATTGCTCCAAGCACTCACCCAAGTACGAGGAACCTACACCTGTAATTTTTACGGCAGCGGACCACTCTGCGGAGAAATGCAAAACTTTATCACGCAGCATTCTTTAACTCATGTTCAGTTAAACACGAGAATTCCTCAAGAAAAAGTTCTCGCAACCATTGCAGCACACGACATCATCATACAACCATCACTTGTTCCAGAAGCAATGTCGCGCACAGTCCTCCAAGCAATGGCAGCAGGCAAGGCAGTTATTACAAGCAACAGGGGAGGTATGCGAGACTATATTCAGCAAGGCAAGCACGGACTGCTCATCAATCCTGACAAACCAAAAGAAATCGCACACGCCATTGAAACATGCCTTGCCTCAACAACAAGAGAAAAGCTCGGAAGAAACGCACGAAAGAAAATACAGCAAACCTCCTCAGCAAAAAAAGTAACTGACGAATTTCTTAGACTCTACAACACGAATTAAGAGAAAAAGTTACTTCCATACATAACTAACCCCTCTTTTTCTTAAGACACACAGGGGTGATCATTGCACCTTACTTTACAAATTCACAACCCTTTTTTTGGTTGTATGCTGCTCAGATAGCAACACAAATAAACACCAACAAACACTACATAGTTCATGCCAAAAATTATCTTAGACCTTGCAACAGTCAAAGCTCTTGCTGGCGAAACACGCGTGCGCATCCTCAAGCAGTTACAAGAACGCAACTACATGCAAACAGAACTTGGCACCACGCTCAAACTCGCAGTACCAACCATCAAAGAACATCTTAATGCCTTAGAAAACGCAGAACTCGTACACAAGATTGATGAAGGAAGAAAATGGAAGTATTATGAACTCACACAAAAAGGCAAGGCGATACTTACACCACCACAAGACAACACTACACTACTTGTGCTTCTGGGAACCTGGATTGCAGCAGTTGTTGGAGGAATTGTTTCATATGTGCACAACATACGCTTGCAAACACCCGAGGTGTTACGCGAAACAATGCAAGCTTCTACTATGCCAGTACAATTTGCCGCACCCGCACAGACAACACTACAGTGGAATATTGCATACTGGGTATTTCTTGGTGTGCTGACAATTGGTCTGGTGTGCATGCTTCTGAAAAGCATACGAAAACCTCACCAGTAACTTTAAAAACCATGCACGTTATTCTGACTGCATCGCTCCTGTAGTCTAGTCCGGCCAAGGTGCAGTCACTGCAGTTCCTGCACATCCTCGGCTTACGCCTTCGGATGATTCGGCACAACCGACACTAAGATTTAAGAGCACAAACAAAAAAAACAACTCATCGCTCCTGTAGTCTAGTCCGGCCAAGGATTCGGCCCTTTCGGGAGCTACTGACAACAGTAGTTCAAGGATAGGCTGAGACCCGGGTTCGAATCCCGGCGGGAGCATCGTGAGCCGTGCGAACGAGCTCCTGCTGGCTACAAAACCATAGTTGAGTTTGCCGGCGGGAGCATATTGTACAGTTTCACTTCGTTCATGTGTTTCTTTCGTAGCAGGGGATTTGAACATGAGGTTGAGACAGAGGGTTTGAGTTAGGCTTGCCTGAACATTTGTTTAAATGCCCTGCGCGAGTACTTGTCCAGTGGATTGTGGTATAACTAGGTTTAAGAACAGGTCTGTTGTTGCGCAAATTCATGTCTCGCATGCATAAACCCAGTCTTCTTACAGTTGGATCAACTAAAGGAGGCACTGGAAAGACAACAACATTGCTGAACTTGGCTGAGTTATTAGCGCGTTATATACGAGTGTGTGTGGTTGATTTGCATTATGATAATCCGCAGCATGCAAGACTTTTTGGTGGAACACCTAAAAGAGAACCGTGGTTGAGATATATTGAGCAGGGGAAACATATTACTCCAAAGTTTTGTTATGATCTTGATAGAGTTCTATGTTATGGACCTGATACCAAGATGTATAAAAAACGTGAATCTGGAGATAATCTATGGTTTGCATTTCAAGATCCGAATCGAAAAGTGAAACACGAACATGCATTGCGTGATGCGTTTAAACCAAAACCTCACAAGTTGTATACTGATGAGCAAAGTCGTAGATTACAATACACCTTGCCTTTGTTTCATGAGCTTGCTCGTTCTGGAAGGTTTGATTTTATTCTGGCAGATATTGATGCGGGCAATACTGATGTGCTTGGTAGTATTGGTGCTGTACTTCATCGAGGTGTGGAGGGTTATGTTGTAGGTGGAGAGGAAAAAGAATTACTTCCTGTTGGTGTGAAGCCTTACCTGCTCACTGAGCCTCTTGAAAAGTGTTTTGGTAATGAGAAGCCTTTTGAGAATGGTTTTCGGCTTGTGATCACAAGTCCTTCAGTTTCAGACATTGAAACACTCAAAGATCGTGAGGAAAGATTTCCTCCGATGGGTCAAAATAATCATTATCACATTGTTGTTAACAAGATTTCTCAAAGATATTCTTTAGAAGGATTAGCTCCTAAAGTTCGCAAATTATTGCCTGAAGGAGTGTTTGAGAAGAGAGTGTATTTGCTGCATGATGTTGGTCGAGTTGGTTTTGGAAACATTACTGATGAAGGCTATCAGTTAACAATTCATGGTTCTGACACAGATCAAGTGGATTACAAAAACCGATTGAAAAAGCTTGCAAATGAATTGCATAAAGTAAGACTTTCTGAGTGAGATGAGAAAAATGATGTTCTTAGATTTCAATAAGATTTTTGTTTGTGCAAACCCTATTCATCAAGCTGATAATAATCAGTGAGACACGTGTGTTCCTGCTGAGCACTGAGTTCTTTGAGCCTTCTGTTCTAATGCTTGACGGTAGCATAATCCTCAGTTTTTATTTTGATAACTTTTTTTCAAGCATAATTTAATAAAACACTCACCTCTTACTTCTTAGTATTGCCAGCGTCGCATAATCTGGTAGTGCGGCGGTCTCGAAAACAAGACAAGAAAACCGCTTTCCGCAAGGACTTGCAGGTTCAAATCCTGCCGCTGGCGTTATTGCTTTTTATGTACAACATACTTCTGATACATAGCATCTATAAAAACCTGCCACTCTGAAACTATGCTATCAAGCGCAGACTCAAGCTCAGCTAGATCATTCCTCACGCACCCTGTCAAACTAACGAACCTTTAAAAACCTGTTCTTCACTTACTGTTCATGCCACTTCTTCCTTTTGAACAAGTTCACCGTGAAATACTCACCAAACGCTCAGCAGACACTGACCCTAATCAAGGTTGCGCTCCAGACAAACGCCCCATACCAGAATTAATTCAACAAGGCATTCTTGTGCTTAACAAACCCAAAGGCCCCTCAAGTCATCAATGCAGTGACTTTGTGCAAAAAATTCTTGGCATAGAAAAAGCAGGTCATGGAGGCACGCTTGATCCAGCAGTTACTGGAGTGCTGCCAATTGCACTAGGTAATGCAACACGCATTGTACAAGCTCTTCTTCCAGCAGGAAAAGAATACGTAGGAATAATGCATGTTCACAAAAAGGTTTCAGAAGCACAAATACGCATTGCATGCGAGAAGTTTGTTGGACGCATCACACAAATGGTGCCTCGCAAAGCAGCAGTCAAACGTCAAGAGCGCGAACGCACCATTTACTATTTTGAAATTCTCGAAATTATTGATCAAGACGTTCTCTTTGTTGCAGGAGTCGAAGCAGGCACGTACATTCGTAAACTCTGTCATGATATGGGTCGCGCAATAGGTTGTGGAGCGCACATGGCAGAACTTATTAGAACAAAAGCAGGACCATTTAATCACACCCAATGGACAACACTTCAGGAACTAGAAGATGCAGTTTGGTATTACAAAAACCAAAACAAAGAAGACTTACTACGCAAGCACATTTTACCAGTAGAATTTGGTTGCCAACACTTACCCAAAATATGGGTGCTTGACAGCGCAGTTGCAAGTCTGTGCAATGGTGCACCTCTGCACTTACCTGGCGTGGCAAAACTTGAGGCAAGCATAGAACCCCATACCAGCATCGCAATCATGACTCTTAAAGGAGAGCTTGTTGCTCTTGCAATTGCAGCACTTACCAGCGAACAAATGCTCCATGAACAAAAAGGCGTGGCAGCACGCCCTCACAAAGTATTCATGAAATCAGGAACCTACAATGCGTACCTGCCAGAACAACACCACACAGATTTATAAAGAAAGAGAATCGTTCCCATGACTCACACCACTACAAAACAGGGGGAGTCCTCATTCGGGCCCGTAGCTTAGCCTGGGGGAGCGATGGTCTTATATGGCAGCGCTTCCAACAGCTCCTAGGAGCACCATTGGTCGCCGGTTCAAATCCGGCCGGGCTCATTTCTTGAAATGCTACGCGTGCGTTTCTTAGTTAAAATGGATTTGAACATTCAGTCACTGAGGTTCCTGAACCTACTCAAAAATGCTTCGCTTATTTCGCAAGAATCCAACCGGGCTCATTAAAATCGCACTTACGTTGACCGAAAAACAGAATGAGATGAATGCTTTCTGCAGCAAACGCCTAAAAAGATCCTGCTTTTAAAAGGAAAATGCGCAATAATTTCAGGCCCACCTAACCTGTTTTTCCTTGAGAAAAAAGTGAACAGACCATAGTTCAAACACGGTTAACTTCTGTCAAAACAATTTCACTCACGCTAATTGCAGAGTAACCAGGTCTATCTTCTTCAACAAGAAAATCAAATGATTTAGTCCTTCTGAACCACCACCTATAAAATAGCAAATTTTTTTTGCCCTCTTTTGCAGCAGCATTTAGGTTATAGGCCCTTTCTTCTGGATACGTTATTCCAAAATTATTGTTTGCCCTTTCACAAACCTTTGCAACAACATGAAAAGCATACATTCCTGAATATTCTTTATTCGGATCAAAAACTTCAAGCCTCACCCAAGTTTCTCCAGCATTCGCGAGTCTTCCTCTTAAGATAGCAGTTCTGCAGACTTCAACAAGATCTTTGTTCATTTTACTCATAACTGCACTGTCATTTAAAAGACTTACTCTTTAGTCTCTGTGAAGTGAAAACTGCGTAGCAGAACTACCTAAAACCTCAAAACAATGCGGCGGACAGGATTTGAACCTGCGAAGGCACTAAGCCACTAGGCCCTGAACCTAGCCCGTTAGGCCACTCCGGCACCGCCGCAAAGAATTATTAAACGCAACCACTGGTTTTTAAACTTATAGCAAATCTCTGCATTCACACTTCTGCATCACAAATCCTTTTTCTTTAGCAAACACAACGCAATCACAAACAGCACTCCTGAAACAACAAACGCCCACCCTAAACCATAAGACTGACTCAGCATTCCTGCAACAAAGGGTCCAAGAGCTGCACCAACACTACGCACAGCAAACAACACTGAAGATAACTCACCAATCTTTGACCGAGGCATTGCCTTTGTCATACTGCCAAACAATGCGGGCTGAGCTGCAGAAAAACCCAGTCCAAGAAGTAATGCAACAACAAACCAGAGAAATACATTGCTCAAGAAAAACATGATTCCAAACAACAACGCGCACACCAATAAAGACACTGCAAGCAGTGCATACTTTTTTTTAAACCGCGAAAACCATGGTTCAACAAACGCAGGAAGACTAAAAACTGCAGACACAAGACCCACTTGAAACAATGATGCACCAATTTTTGAAAGCACGAGCGGAAGCATCATGCCAGTTACGGCAACACCAAATGTGAACAAAAAAGCAACAGCAGATAAGCGCACGAGTTTTTTATCAGCAAGAAAATCCTTACACTCCGTAACCATTGACGTGAGACGCACGTGCTTGCCAAACTTGTCATGATCAGGAAGCCACCATGATGCAACAAATGCAAGAAATGAGCACACAGAAATAGCATATAATACATTCCAGCCAAGAACATACACGAGCACTGCACCAATCACCCCGCCTATGACTCCAGAAATGCCACTTGCAAAATCCCAAGAACCAATAGCTTCAGCTTCTTTGCCTTTAGAAGAATGATAACGCACATATGACTCACCAGAAACCCAAAACGAAGTTGCGATAATTGAATGATACGCGCGAAACACAACAAATCCTGCAAGAGAAACCACTCCAAGCAATAACCCACTAAAAGGAATATACAAAAACATGATAAGTCTTATCACAGAACGTTTATGCACACTATCTAAAATCTGGCCTAACACAAGAGCGACCAGTATTGCAAATAAGGGCAGCAAACCCCACACAAAACCAACACTTGCATATGAATTCAAACGCTCCTTCAAAAACAATGCAAAAAAAGGACCGCCAATACCCCAGCCTAGCATGTACAAAAAGGTCACCACATTCATCACACGCAACGCATGAGGCAATGAAGAAAAAGATGCATGCGACGCAACACGATACACCCGTTCAGATTTCATACCTGCCACACACCAAGAGTATTATATAATGGTTTTGAAAGCGATCTTGTTTTTGAAAGTGCTTTTACAGAGTTGTTCCGAGACTCAAAAACACAAGGTTTATAAATTCCAGATGTTTTCTTAGAAATAGATTATTTGAGAGGTGATTTCTATCGCGACACTAACAACACTGGAACATCCAGAAATGATTAAAACAGGCACGACAACCATAGGAATAGTGTGTAAAGATGGCATTGTGCTTGCTGCAGACAAACGCGTAACTGCAGGCAACTTAATCGCAAACCGACGATTTCACAAAGTATTTCCTATCACCGAAACAATGGCAGTCACAGTCGCAGGACTTGTGAGCGATGCACAACTGATTTCAAAACTCATCAAAGCAGAACTCAAGCTAAAAGATTTGCAAACCAATAGAACCTCCACAGTCAAAGAAGCTGCAAATCTCCTCGCAGGCATGCTCTACAGCAACATCAGAAAAATGAGCATGGTACAAAGCGTTGTCGGCTTCTTACTCGGCGGCAAAGACGAATCAGGATACCACTTATATGACTTAGGCATTGACGGCTCAACAGCAGAACATGAAGACTTTGTCAGCGATGGCTCAGGAAGCGTATTTGCCCTTGGCGTTCTTGAAACACTGTACAAAAAAGGCATAAGCATAGATGAAGGAATCAAGCTAGCAGTCAAAGCAGTTAATGCTGCCATCCAGCGCGACAACTGCTCAGGCAATGGGATTGACGTGGTCACCATTAGCGCCTCAGGAGCACAACAAGTACTGGAAAAAGAAATTAACACACGACTTGAATTGTAATAACCACCAAAAGCGGTGATTGAATGACAGAAATACTCAAAGAAATACTAAACATAATTCCAGAAGAAAAAATAAGCCAAGCGGGCTTTGAAGCAGCAAACATTGTGCTCTACACCAAAGATAGAGAATTCTTCATCAACAACGAGGGGCTCATACGACAAGCAGTTGAGCAGTTCAAAAAAAGAATAGAACTCCGCCCAGACCCCGCAATATGTGTTGATGCAGAAACTGCAGAAAAAATAATCAAAGAAGTTATCCCAGAAGATGCAGGTATAGGCCAGTGTATTTTTGACACCCAACGCAGCATTGTGTACATTGAAGCGGAAAAACCAGGACTTGCCATAGGAAAACAAGGCGCACTCCTCAGAGACTTGCGAGAAAAAATTTACTGGGTACCTATTGTCCGACGCATGCCACCCATTAGAAGCACACTTCTCGAAAACATACGCGCCGTACTCTATGAACACAGCGAGTACAGAAAAAAATTCCTTGACAGAGTAGGTCATAGAATTTATGATGGCTGGCGCAGAGAGAAAAAAAACGAATGGGTCAGAGTCACCTACTTAGGAGGCGCACGACAAATTGGCAGAAGCTGCATTCTCTTGCAAACACCAGAAAGCAGAATCCTCATGGACTGCGGCATCAACGTCGCGGGCGAGGGAAGCGAACAATATCCCTATCTTGACGCTCCAGAATTCAATATTCAAGAATTAGACGCAGTACTCGTCACACACGCACACCTTGACCACAGCGGACTCATACCCTACCTGTTCAAGTATGGCTACCGAGGACCAATCTATTGCACAGAACCCTGTAGAGATGTCATGATACTTCTTCAGCTTGATTGCATAAAAATTGCTCGTGCAGAAAACAAAGATCCCTTGTATGACATTGAAGATGTCAAAGAAATGGTCAAACACACCATCACCCTAGAATATGAAGAAGTCAGTGATATCACCCCAGACATACGACTCACACTCTTCAATGCAGGCCACATTCTTGGCAGCGCACTGTGCCACTTACATGTTGGCAATGGATTACACAATCTTGTGTACACTGGCGATATCAAGTTTGGCAGAACACCACTGCTTGAGCCAGCACACTGCATGTTCCCCCGTCTTGAAACACTTATGATAGAAAGCACGTACGGTGGCAAAACAAACATTATGGCACCAGGCGCAGAACAAGACAACCTCCTCCAAGAAACCATACGGCAAACAGTTGCTCGCGGAGGAAAAATCCTAATGCCAGTGCTTGGTTCTGGACGTGCCCAAGACGTGATGGTCATAGTTGAAGAAATGGTGCGCAAAAAAGAAATTCCTGACGTGCCAGTGTACATTGACGGCATGGTATGGGACGTGACTGCAATCCACACTGCATACCCAGAATTTTTGAATAACACCATACGCAAGTCAATATTTCACCGCGATGAAAATCCATTTTTGAATCCAATATTCAAACGTGTCGCATCACAAAAAGAACGCATGCAAGTCATAGAATACGAAGGACCCTGCATTATTCTTGCAACCAGTGGTATGCTCGTCGGCGGGCCATCAGTAGAATATTTACGATTGCTTGCAGAAAATCCCAAAAACACACTCGTGTTTAGTTGCCATCAAGGAGAAGGAAGTCTTGGTCGACGCATTCGTAATGGCGAGCGAGAAGTAACCTTACGCAATGGTACAAAACCAGAATCAGTACGCATTGCTATGGAAGTCTGCAAAATAGAAATCTCAGACCACTCAGACAGAAGACAACTCATGAACTACGTCTTTAGGTGTAGTCCCAGACCAAAAAAAATCATAGTCAACCACGGAGAAAACTCAAGCGTGCTTGACTTTGCAAGCTCAATTCACAAACAAGGACACATAGAAACAGTAGCACCGAGAAATTTAGAGACTGTGAGATTAAGATAAAAATTATAACGGAATTCCTTATTTTTTTGAACCAACAAACCTGCTTTGCAAAAGAACTTGCCGCATAAATTTCTGGCGTTTTTTTTGGGCACCACAAACTACCACAAAAAAACGATTTTTGCCAAGAAACACTTCAATTCGCATGCCTTGTTTTATTCCCTCATCATAATGCGTCCAGTGAACATCAGTTTTTTTCAGAACATTCTTGAATGACTCTTCATTCACTATGCCCTCTGTTGGAAGTTTGGCAGCAGATAAGACTTTGTCAATCCAAACAAGAAGCTGAGGAGTTCTTTCCATAACAAGCGTGCTGAATTTTTCATTATTTGCTATGCTAAACAAAATCTGTTTCATGTGATGAAGAATAAGAAGAAGTATTTATTATTTGCGCAACAACACCGCCCCCGCCCCACCCCAAAAAAAATCTTTCCGAGAATTCTACAAGTTCTCATACGAGAGTTTTCCCCACACAATTGATTTATCAGTCACAAAACCACAACCTTTAAATATAACAACGTATTTAACATTGTATAACGGTGAATTATCTATGCCTGAAACCATACAGCGCGCGAAACGGATCGGTGGTTCTTTAATGGTCAGAATACCTAAAGATATTGTTGATCTTGAAGCAATTCATGATGGAGAACCAGTACAGTTGGAAATTAAAAAAATGAGAAGAAACTGGTTCGGCGCTTTTCCTTTACTAAAACCATACAAAAAAGAAGATTACCGCATGAGCTCAAAATATGAATAGATTTGTAATAGATACTTCTGCATGGATAGACTATTTGTCAGGAAGTCCGAAAGGAAAAAAAGTTGAACTCTTGCTATCAAGTGAACAAGCAGAAATTTTGATAACAGGACTTATTGTTGCAGAAGTAGCTACACTCTATCTCAAACAGGGCACATCATCAAGCGGGCCTATCGAAGTATTGAAGTCGCTCGCAAGACTCATGCCATTCGGTATTGAAGCGGGCAAAAGAACTGCAGAGATCTATGTGCATTTCCGAAAAAGCAAACCAAAATTTGGAATTGCCGATGCACACATTGTCGCACTTGCAGAAATGCACAACGCAAAACTGATCACTTGCGACTTTGAATTCTCAGGACTGCCTAACGTGAAAATCATTCAGTAACCAAATTCAATTCAAAAAAATCACATACTCATTTTATAAAAAATATACGGAGGTGAATACATGCAAAAAATAATAGTACATAACGGTAAAGTTTGGGAACAAGCAGAACTTCATTTGAAGTCCGCTATTCCAGGCTATCATTATCGCAATATTGCGAAACAAATAGCATTAGATTTGTTGCAGCAAGCAATTAGTTCTACCAGAGCAAGATAAGCCTCTCTTACAGATGTTTGCAGGATTGAAAACCCATAGTATTTCTTGAGCAACAGAAGTTTTTCATTAGCTCAAAAAATCTGTTAAGGAAAAAGAATTTTCAGAGCAGCGTACAACAAGGCTGTTGCAGACTTCTACGTTTTCCAATAATTTGTTCAAGAGGCACTGACACGCAGCTTCCTCTCTCAAGACTATTCAAAAGAGGATCATACCACGGAATGACTTTTTGGCAAGAATACCAATTTCGTTGTTCCACAGAAGAAGGCAAGTCCAAAGAAGGGGGCAAATTACGCAGCATAACCAAATAATTTGCGAGCAATCTGGAATCTTGCGAGATATCATACGGCGTATTCCATGAGGCTATTAAGCGTTGTTTTTCTGCAAAAACCGCATCTAGGGGATCTGCAGCAACAATACCCTTCTTCTCAGGAAGATATAAAAAGCAAAGTCGAAAACAGGTACGCGCATCACGCTTAAATCTAGTATGCAGGTGTACTGCAGCATCTTTTTCAAAATTAAAAACAATTTTTACCGTATCAGATATTGATACAGAACTTATTAAAGTCGGTTTAAGCATAACTGCCACACACGCCAAAGTAGAGAAGTTCCTTATAAATCCAGTGCTGACTCAACACCCAAACTGACCAACAACACATGCACCGCCACCTTCGCTTAGTTTTGGCACCCCAGGTTCAGAACCCGACACTACATACTCTTCCACAGCAGTCTGATTCCATTCATGTTCATGATTCCACAAGGTCCAAAAGTAACGCCATTCATTCCAGCCAATACCTAAGCTCTTCACATAAATATCATGCTCTGCAAGCAGTTTGCCAACTTTCCTGCCAGTCATGCAAGGAATGCTATAACAATACACAATGATTTCTTTATGTTTTGAGAGATTTGCGAATGCACCAACAATACGATTCACTGCACCATAATCAGAAGTGTCCTTATCTTTGTATGCGGGAATATTAACTGCCCCAACAATATGCTCCTTTTCATACTCTTCTTGGCTACGCAAATCAACAAGTACAAAATCAGTTATGCTACTCGTCATTTTTTTCCTTAAGGAATGAGGACTCACGTGCACTGCATTTTCAACAGCATAAAACTCTTTGATAAGTGCCTGTTCAGAAGGAGTAACCACTTGTGCACCAACATATCCGCCAATAGCACCAAAGAACAAAGAAATAATAACAACAACAACCCAATTCCTGACACTTTTCATGAAGAAGCACCGATAAGTGCGCGCAGTTTATCCGCAGCAAGAACACCTTCATACTTTTTGCCGTTTATAAAAAACGTAGGCGTTGCACGAACACCCCTACCAATACCTTCTTGCTGGTCTGCAAGCACGCGTTGCTGCATTGCATGACTTTTCACGCACACACGAAAGGCATCAACATCAAGACCTAGTACTTTTGCATGAGCAATAAAATCCTCTGCTGCAAGCTTTCTTGAGACAAACAATCGTTCATAATACTCCCAAAACTTGCCTTGATCAGCTGCACACTCACTTGCTTCTGCAGCAACCATTGCTCGCGCGTGAATCTGAGTCAACGGAAAGTGTTTGTACACAAACTTTACCGAAATATTAGTGAGTGCTTCTTCAACCTCAGGAAATGCACGCTGGCACGCAGGGCATTCAAAATCTGAAAACTCAACTACTTCAACACCACTACCACGAAAATTGTCAGTATCAGACGTTCGTGGATCATAAGAAGGCGGGCGTGACCACCAATACAGTCCGCCAATCACAACCACAATAATCACTGCAACAATCCATTTATTCATGTTACAAGTAGTGTAAAGCTTAGGTATTTAAAAGTTGTGGTTTCGAAAAAGCAAAAAACAACATCCACACACTTCTCATGCAAGCACTAGTCAGCGACAAAAATAAATTATGACAGTTGTCGCTTCCTAGCTAGTAAAAGACAGCTAGATTATAACAAACTTCTGTCTTTTACTAGCATCACAGATAGTTATTTAAACCAAACATTCTGGCAGCAATTCATGCCTCTTGTGAATCCTCTTGCGTTACTGCGTCATGCGCGCGCACATCAATACGCAATTGGTGCGTTTAATGTCAATAATTTAGAAACAATACAATCAGTGATTGGTGCAGCAGAACACTGCAATACACCAGTAATATTGCAAACAAGTCAAGGAGCAATCAACTACGCAGGCATTGAACAACTCTACTGCATGATAGCCACTGCCGCAGCACACTCCCCCATTCCTGTTACACTCCATCTTGATCATGGCACTGACCTTGCAATCATCAAACAAGCAATCAAGATTGGTTACACCTCAGTTATGATTGACGTATCAGCATACACTTATCAGAAAAACATACAGCTCACAAAACAAGTCGTGACATGGGCACACAAAAAAAAAGTATGCGTTGAAGCAGAACTTGGCACACTCGGAGGCAACGAAGACCTGATTCATGGAAAAATACAATACACAGACCCTGAGCTTGCCAAAGATTTTGCAGAACAAACAGGTTGTGACACACTTGCAGTTGCCATAGGCACAAGTCACGGCGCACACAAGCTACAGGGAGAACCCCACATCAACCTCACTCTTCTGGCACAAATCGCGAAAAAAGTCAGCATACCTCTTGTATTGCATGGCGCGAGCATGTTGTCTTCCAAAAGTACGAACCGTGCAAAAAAAGCAGGAGTAAAGCTCAGCCACACAAAAGGCATACCTTTGCAAGACATCAAACAGGCAATCACGTATGGCATTGCAAAAATAAACACAGACACTGACCTACGCATTGCATTTGACACTGGCGTCAGAGAATTTATGAAGTACCATGCTGCAGACATTGATGCACGACACGTCCTGAGCAATGCACGAACAGTCATGCAAAAAACCATTCAAGAACACATCAAAATCTTTGGCACGCAGAGGACACGATGAACATAATTATTGGCGCAGACCATGCAGGATTTACACTCAAAGAAAAACTTGCACTCTGGCTCAAGAAAAAAGGTCACAAAATAACAGACATAAGCAACAAAACACGCGACGTAAATGACGATTACCCTGACATTTCACAACAAGTAGCACAAAAGGTTGCCAAAACAAAAAGTAAAGGAATTCTCATCTGTGGCACAGGCATAGGAGTTTGTATTGTAGCAAACAAAATCAGAGGCATACGCGCAGTGGCAGCACCCACTCCTTTATTCGCAAAACTCAGCAGGCAAGATGAAGATACCAATATTCTCTGCCTTGCGGGCGCAGACCAAAAAAAACACGTTCAAGGACTGCACCCCTCAATTACCAACACCAAAAAAATTGTTCATACATGGCTCAACACCAGATTTAGCAGTGCAACACGCCACATCAGACGCATCAATAAAATCAAGAAAATAGAGCAATGATACTGACAAAACAAACGTGAACACATGAATCCTCCAACCATAGTTCCTGCAGTGCTTACCACAAGCAAAGACGAAGTTTTACGCAAGGCAAAAATTGCTGAACTGTACAGTTCACGATTTCATATCGACATAGAAGACGGACTTTTCGTGCCAGAAAAAACAGTGAATCTCAACTTCATGGAATACTTGAGCACAAAAGCAAAAGTAGAACTGCATCTCATGGTCAGAAACCCTTTAGAAATAATTAGCCAATTAGCACTGTATAAACACAAACCCTCACTCGTGATTTTTCACAGAGAAGCATGCAGAACCCAAGCAGAAGCAGAATATCTCATAAAACACTTGCACGCACTTCACATAGACGCATGCATTGCCCTAAGTCCAGAAACAGCTGTGAAAGAAATATACTCTTGTGCAAAACACGCTGATGAAATTCTTGTTATGACTGTGCACCCAGGAAAAAAAGGACAAGAATTCATACCTGTTGAACTCAGCAAAATCAAGACTCTACGCCAGCTATTTCCTGAAAAAAACATTGCAGTAGATGGAGGAATAAATCCAGAAACCGCACGACTCGCGATTAATGCAGGGGCTAATGTGCTCGTAGCAAACAGTGCAGTGTTTGACAAGAAGGATATTGGGGAGGCTATAGATGAATTACGTTCTGGCACTAAAAATAAAATCACTGCTCATCTTTCTGATACAGATCAAGTAAAATAAGTTTTGCTTTTTCTTGTATGTATACATACGATAATCTGAAAGGAGGCACATACACCTCGCGAGTCCCTTTACGACTGAAACGCATTGGTTTGCCAAGTTCAGGAGTTTCTTTTATTTTTGTGATCTGCTTCAGAATTCTTTCTTTTGTTGAAGAATCTTTGATCCGAAAAAAGAGCTTTTGGAAATGAAAATCAAAAACAACAGTTACCATTTTTTTGCTTGCTCAAGAAACTCATCAAAATCCATCTCAATGTGTTCGCCTTTTTCATAACGCTTTAGTGCTGCCTCAGTTCTTCGAGCAAACACAAGATCTTGCTCAATATTTTTATCAAAATCCTTCGCAGGCTTCATCAATAATTTATTGCCTTCACGAATAATAATAAGTTTTTCACCTTCTTTGAAACCTTCACGGAGTTCTGATGGGATCACCACTTGACCTCTGGAACTCACTCTTGTTACTGAAACATCAGCCATAACATCACCAAGTAAGATAAATCTTATTCAGATTTAAATGTTTGCTCAGAGATACCTTTTAAAACCCCTTCTTCCAACCTGAGGATATGAATGCAAAAGAGTTAAAGAAAGCATATCTTGAGTTTTTCAAGAAAAAAGGACATACCATTATCCCTGGCAGTTCTTTAATTCCCGAACATGATCCTACAGTACTATTCACAACTGCAGGAATGCACCCCTTAGTGCCTTACTTACTTGGCCAAACTCATCCAGCAGGCAAACGATTAGCCAACGTACAGCGATGTATTCGCACTCAAGACATTGATGAAGTCGGCGATGCAACACACACCACGTTTTTTGAGATGCTGGGTAATTGGTCACTGGGCGACTACTTTAAGAAGGAAGCTATTATGTGGAGTCTTGAATTTCTCACCAGCACATTGAAATTACCTCTGCAGCGTCTTGCCGTAACGTGTTTTGCAGGTGATGCTGACGCGCCTAAAGATCAAGAAGCAGCACTGGTTTGGAAGAGTTTAGGAATGCCAGAACAACGACTATCATTTTTGCCTAAAAAAGATAATTGGTGGGGTCCTGCTGGAACAACTGGACCTTGTGGCCCTGACACTGAAATTTTTTACTGGGTTTCTGACAGCCCACCGCCAACAGTATTTAATCCAAAAAACAAAAACTGGGTTGAAATATGGAATGATGTCTTTTTACAATACAACAAAACTGACGCAGGCAAGTTTGTTCCATTACAACAAAAAAATGTTGATACAGGCCTTGGTGTTGAACGCGTAACCATGATTTTGCAAGGGAAAAACACAGTGTTTGATTCAGAGCTTTTCCAGCCTATTTTCGCAAAAATCTCAGAATTAACTGACACAAAACCTTCTGAAAAAAATATTCGCTCGTACAGAATCATCGCAGACCACATGCGCGCAGCAACATTTGTGCTAGGCGATGAACGAGGTATTGGGCCAAGCAATGTTGATCAAGGCTATGTTGTCAGGCGTTTTATTCGCAGAGTCATCAGGCACACCAAGCTTTTGGGTTCTGCAAAAGATTTTACCTCAGAAATCGCCAAAGTCATCATCAAGATGTATAGCTCAGATTATCCATTGCTTGAACAAAAAAAGACCTTTATCCTTTCTGAGTTGAAGAAAGAAGAAGACAAGTTTGAGCAAACTTTAGAACATGGACTTAAAGAATTCCAAAAGATTGCAAATAATACAAAAATTCTTGATTCTAATCAAGCCTTTTTGCTTTTTCAAAGCTATGGTTTTCCTCTTGAAATGATTAAAGAACTCGCAACTGAACAGGGCATTCAAGTGGATGAAAAAGGATTTGCAGCAGAATTCAACAAGCACCAGGAATTATCAAGAGTTGGCGCAGAAAAAAAGTTTAAAGGCGGATTAAGTGAATCAAGTGATGTTACAAAAAAGCTTCATACAGCAACTCATTTGTTAAATGAAGCATTGCGACAGGTTGTAAGCAAGGATATCACGCAACGAGGCAGCAACATCACTCCTGAACGATTACGTTTTGATTTTAATTGTGACCGCAAGCTAACTCCGGAAGAAATAAAGAAGGTTGAGAATTTAGTGAATGAAAAAATTGCACAAACCTTACCTATAACTCGCACCGAAATGAGTCTTGATGACGCACGAAAAAAAGGCGCTCAAGCAGAATTTGGCGCAAAATACAGTGAGCGAGTATCAGTCTATGCTATAGGCAATTTTTCATTAGAAGTCTGTGGCGGACCCCATGTTGAAAACACCAAAGAACTTGGTCATTTCAAAATCATAAAAGAAGAATCCAGCGCTGCAGGAATACGAAGAATTAAAGCAGTTGTTGATTAAGTGTAAAAAAGAAAAAAAGCTTAAAAAAGAAAAAATTATTGTGCGTCAGAGTTCATGCGACCAAAGCCAATAACAAGGCCAATGATCACAAGTAAGGCAACCAGAATCAACAATATGATTTCCAATGCTGCTCTGAGAGCGCTTTTTTGTGGTGCCACAACTGGTGTTGGTTGTACTGGCTGAACTTGAACCACTTGAGTTGTCTGTGCAGTTGGTGCAGCAGTTGCCTTACACAAATCGCCTTCTGACATGCTGACTGTTCTTGACTGGCTTAAGGTGCTGTGTTCCTCATTGTAGGAAACATCAATTTTCACACCATACACGCCAGGCTTTGCGCATGGAAGCTTGAGATACATTTCCTCGGTTTCTTCTTCTTTATCAGCACGCACTTTATTGATGTAGTCAACTACAGATAATCCTAGGTCAGGCACGCTTACGCGCACTTTGACGTTTTCTTCATCTTTTTGTCCGTAGTTTTCAACGCGAACACGAGCAAGTAATGCGGTACCGCTTTTCACAGCAGTATCAGGATATAATATGATGTCCTTGATTTTCAGGTCATGTCTCTTGGTGTCAATCTTGAGATCAAAGTTTTCAATTTGTTCAAAGTTATTTCTGTCAGACACTATGATACGAAGCTTGTAATCATCTGTATCAACAAGATCAGGTATTTTAAGGTGGAGGCGCTTGACATAGGTTACGCCATTTTGAACATCAAAGGTTGGAGTTCGGTCGCTGACTGGCTCAACATTGTTGTACTCATATCCTGTTAAGAATGCTTGAACTTCAACATCTTTTGCATTATCAAATGCATCAAGAGTAATTCTTACTTCAACTTGTTGGCCACGCTCAACATCTAATCGATTAAAACCAAAACCGCTCTGGACTAAACTTATGTCATCAACACGAACTTCGCCGATACTAATCGGGACCGACTGGGCAAAGGTCATAGCGCTCAAGGCAACCACGAACAATGCTAAGATTCCGAACAACCATTTTGCTTGCATAGTATTCCACCCCATACTGGAAATGTTATTACTCCCAGAAAGTATCTGGGTTTTTTAAAGGTTGCGCAAAAGAGCATTGTTAAGTGACAAAATAAAGTGGTTTCTTGGCAGTGATGCTATTATGAAGAAAAGTCTTCAAAGAGAAGAAAAAAAGGCACACCTACTCAAAAACTATTTTTTCTCCAACACCTGATATATCCCACGAAATGCAATGCGTTCACACTCAACAAGAATTTCATCAAACGCACACACCTCAACACCAAAGTCAAGGGAAGTGATTGGATTTGTGTAAGAAAGAAGTTTAGCACCTTTACGTGCACAACTTGAGAAAAACCGCTTCAAAGACGCGGACTGGGAGATACGTATGAAGGCATAAAATAAGTCTATAGCCTGAGCAGGCATACCAAGAGCTGAAAAGCCATCATCTCCTCCTAATAAAAGATGAGGTACTGGCCAAAAGGCTGACCTGAGTTCAATAGGCAAATAATTACCTGCTGCAAAACGTGGCGGCACAACACCTTCAACACACATTGTTTTTGCAAAAGCATTTGCTCGCGAGACAAGTGTTGGGTTCACGTCAATACCGAATGTTTCATAGCCATGACACGCAAACACTCCCATTGCAGAACCATCACCAGAACCAAGATCAAGCACGCGCGCAGGAGGTGGAGGAATATGCCCTTTTTTCATTGCATGAGTTACTATTTTATCAAGCACAATTGCATGCGAAGGCACGAACTCAGTTAGTCCTTGTTCACGGGCTAACAATTTAGACTCCTGTTGATAGTTACGAATAGACTGAATGTCCATGCAAAGGAAAATTCTCGTGCTGGCTAAAAAGCTGCGCCAATCTTTATATATCACACTGCGTTAAGTATTCTCATGCTCCGCCAACCCATAGTTACTATTCTTGGACACGTTGATCATGGCAAGACAAGTTTGCTTGACAAGATTCGTGGCAGCGCAGTTGCTGCAGGCGAAGCAGGAGGAATTACGCAAGCCATTGGCGCAAGTATTATTCCTCTTGCAACACTGAAAAAAGTGTGTGGCGCTTTACTTACTAGCCTACATTTTGTTGTTACAATTCCAGGACTGCTCTTTATAGACACACCTGGCCATGCAGTGTTTACTAACTTACGCAAGCGTGGAGGAAATCTTGCAGATATTGCAATTGTTGTGATTGACATCAAAGAAGGAGTCATGCCACAAACCAAGGAGAGTGTTGAAATTCTTAAAAGCTATCACGTGCCTTTTGTCATTGCGCTCAACAAAATAGACACAATCCAACATTGGCATGGAACCACCGCAGATAGCTTACTTCAAAGCATAGGAAAACAAGACCAGAGCGTGCAACGTGAGTTTGAAACTCTGCTGTACAACATTGTTGGAACACTTTCAGGATTAGGTTTTAATGCAGACCGTTTTGACAGGGTTGATGACTTCACTAAAGCAATCGCTATTGTACCGCTAAGTGCCAGGACAGGTCAAGGCATTCCAGAACTGCTCATGGTGCTCACAGGTCTTGCCCAAAAATATCTTGAATCAAGTCTGAACACCACGCCTGACGGGCCAGCACGAGGCACGATTCTTGAAGTCAAAGAAGAAAAAGGACTGGGCACAGTCCTAGACGCAATTATTTACGATGGTACGCTCAAAGCGAATGATACTCTTGTTATTGGAGGTGTTGATGCTGCAATTATTACCAAAGCAAAAGCATTGCTCATTCCTTCAGCGCTTGCAGACATGCGCGAGAGAAAAACACGCTTTACACGCGTGCAAGAAGTACATGCTGCAATGGGAGTGCGCATCAGCGCAACACATGCAGAGCAGGTTATTGCAGGAGTTCCTTTTATTGGCGGAGGTGACGAACAACAATCAGTCCAAGAAGTACAGAAAGAAATAGAAGAAGTACTGGTCAAGACAAATCAAAATGGAGTAATCATCAAAGCAGACACCCTTGGCTCTCTCGAGGCATTAAGCAAACTGTTGCAAGACGCAGGAGTGCAAGTCAAAAAAGCAAGTGTTGGGACAGTCACAAAAAAAGATCTCAGTGATGCAGAAGCAAACATAATCACAGATCCATTTAATGCAGCAATTCTTTGCTTTAACATTCCCAAACCAGAACAGACAAGCATGACTGTGTTTTGTTCTGATGTGATTTATCGACTTCTTGATGATTTTAAAACATGGCAAGAAGAACAAAAAATACGTCATGAAAGAAAAGAACTCACCGGCCTTGTAAGCCCAGCAAAAATCACAATTATCCCAGGCTATGTATTCAGGCAAAGCAATCCTGCAGTTGTAGGCATAGAAGTCATGGCAGGAAAGCTCATGCCTAACACACCACTCATGAAACAAAACGGAGAACAAGTAGCGTTTGTAAAAGAAGTACAAAATGAACAAAAAGCACTGCCTGAAGCAAAACGAGGCAGCAGAGTTAGCATTGCACTACCTGATGTTATTATTGGACGCCACCTCAAAGAAGGTGATGTGTTGTACAGCAGCATGCCTGAAGAAGACTTCAGAAAATACAAAGAACTTAAAGAAACTCTTACCACTGATGAAAAGGAATTGTTAAAAGAAATTGCTGTAATCATGCGACAAAAAAATCCTGTGTGGGGAGTATGATGCAAACAATTCATTTTTTGACTGCAAAACATGCACGAGAGCTACTCAGCAGAATCAGCGAGCAATGGGGTGGAGACCACTCGTATTTGCTTGAAGACTATGCGTTAGCCCAAACCAATGAAGGCAAAGTGTACAGGATAAGCAGAGATGTAGAAAAAATGAATCTTGAACACAAAAAACTCAACACTGTAGGCATGTACCTTGCAGATGTTGATGAACACAATGTACGACTAAGCATTGAAGGAGCACAGCTCGTGGGAAAAAATGCTGACAAAAACATATTAGAACTTGATGAAACTCAGACACGACAATGGCTTGCAGGAATGGAAGTTGAAACACGCACAGAATTACAAGGCTTTGTCATAGTGAAATTCAAGCAAGACATCATTG
>JAHFOI010000034.1 GCA_023266895.1 Candidatus Woesearchaeota archaeon | reverse complement strand
TACCAGAACAATTAATCTGAATTGCAACAACAGGAACAATCTTCACAGGGACAAAACGAAGCTTCCAGTCCTCTACAATACAAAAACTACCCTGACCAAGCTTTTCCAACTCAGCAAAATTATTAGGAAATGTAGGGCCAGGAAACACAATATTATTTCGATTATCAAGAGATTTGTGCTCAACAACATGCACGTGACCGCCAGCATAATATGCAAAACCCCGAGGCAACAAAGAAACAGGCATAGCATCCATATCTTGCAATTCCTTAGGCTTAAGCTCAGAAATCGCGCAATGAAACACAAAAATCTTAGGACCAGAAACCTGCTCAAGACTTGCATGATCTAAAAGCGCATAATACTCTTTATCCAACGCACCCTTTTTACCAACCAAACCAGTAAGTTTGATATTGGTTTTTGGATCAGTCACAAATGACAAGCGCAGCTTTCCATCAACTAACTCACCACGACACACTTGCGTAAGCAAACCAGCTTCCTCAAGCACATCAAGCATGCACGCGCCCGACGCACTAAAATCATGACTGCCAGGAATAGCATACACTGCAATGCTTTTGTCTTTCAAACACTTTAACTTACGCGTGACAAGTGCAAGACTTTCAACAGCAGGAAACGCAGTGTGAAACAAATCTCCCGCAATAATCACAAAATCAACAACTTCACTAATACAGGAATCAATTGCAACACAAAACGCTTGATGATTCAACTCACGCATGACAGGCTCACGCCAACCACCAACATGACAATCAGCAAGATGAGCAAACTTAACCATGATTTTTATGACCTCATTTTTGCACGCCTTTAATCCCACTCATCACCAACTGTACACCAGCTCGTGCAGCAGAGCTTGATTTAGTTAGTGATTCCTGCACTGTCTCATGAATCACATCAGCAAACCAAGGAAACTTCACAGGCAAGGCAAACTTAGAAAACACAGAAGAAATCACACCCTCACCCTTATCCAGCGAAGCAATCATGCGATCATCCTGACTCAAATCCTGCGCAGCACTCTCAATCAAAGCCTGACGCTCAAGCTTAAGCTCAGTACCGAGAATAATTTTAGTATTCAAATTCGCAAGCACTTCCTTAGGAATCAAACTCGGCAATTGAGTGATCGCAATAAGTCCTACCTTAAACTTTCTACCTTCACGCGCAATACTTGAAAAAATGTTTTGGCCACGACTTAACACATCTTTGCCAAGCACACGAGGCGCTTCCTCAAGCACAATAGAAACAACAGGCAACGCATGAATTTCCTCAGGAGAACAACGCTTGTTATGCTCCAACAATTCCTGCGCAAGCATACTTGCCACCAACACCTCAGCACTACCAGAAAGCTCAGAAGTATCCACAACAACACTCTTACACGCACGCAAATCACGAACAATATCCTGCACAGTGGTCTGACCAAGCGACGCATCAAAAATACCCTGACACTCAATCACGCCATTCGCCACAGAAAGCGCAAGCACATGCATAATACGACGCTTTAACACCTGCAAGGTACCCTCATGAACGTTTTCTAATGAAGAAGCAGTCAAAACCCGACTAATCCATTCCTTACGCCACAACCTAAACGCAGTGTACAATGCCTCACGCTGAGCATCAGACCACTCAGCACACAATTCCAAATGCTGAGGAAAAACCTGCTCCAAAGAAAGCTTTAATGAACAACCACCAGGCAAAGGATTTTTTGAATAATACACCAGCCTGCTATTTGCCTGAGGATGATCTTTTAAACCCTTGCCTTGAAAACCAGCATAATATTCATCATGCGCATCAAGCACGAGCACAGAAGCATAGTTTGAACCAAGCACACGCCACAACATATTTGCCATACACACAGACTTACCCCTACCAGTTGTGCCCGACACAAGCACGTGATGCGACAACACCTTTGCACCATCAAGAATAACACTCACAGGAAGAGTGCTGCTACCAGAACGCAATAAACCAAAACACAATGGTTTCGCAGGATTATCCAAAAAGCGCAAGTCCTCAGGAACAATTGCGCGCACACCACAAAACACAGGAGGCAAATGCTTCACAACAGACGCATTGCCTGATTCAATTTTTATCAACGCACGAGCCTTTGCAAGCACGTAATGACGCAAGTGAGGCTCATACAATTGCAACTGCGTATCCTCCTCAAGCTGCAAACCAGACATTAATTGCACCTGCTGCTCAGAAAGTTGAGAACCATAACACAAATCAAACACTTCAAGCAATGTCTTTGAAGCACCAGACTCAGCAATCAATAATTCACCAAGCTCAAACTGAGCATCAGACTTTTGACGAATAACCACACCACTCACATCACCACCAATAATCATGCCCTTCATAGACTACGGATGAAATACGCTGCTTTTATAGTTGTGGGCTTGATGATGGTTTAAAAATATTCTTCATGTCTCAAGTAGGGTTTGAAAATGTGCTTCTGAAAATGACCTGGTAATGAAGCGTAAAATGAACACATAAAATTTTCTCATTTTTACTACTTAAAAATTGTTGCGGGTACCTGAACGAAAAGTTTATAATTACTCAGTGAATACTCAATAACTACCATGTCTGAATCAGTATGTGTGAAGTTGCCTTCTCGTTTACGTGATGAGATTGATGATCTTGTACGAGTAGGTGCATTTGTATCTCGGTCTGATGCCCTGAAATTTGGGGCACGCCTGGCAGTTATGCTTGAAAAAATGGAACTTCCTCTATCGGCGCGAGCAGAAGAGTATTCGCTAGAGGAAATTCAGCAAAAATTCAATTATAGCACTTTTTAATATTCATCAAACATTTTTTTTCATGTGTAAAGAGAACTTTGCATAATCACGAACAAAGAGGCAACAGACTCACTGCGGTTCGTATGTTGCAAGCTGCTCGCAACAGTTCTCTAAGAGAAGTTTGAAACCAAGTCATTTGTTGCCTCTGTAATTTATTTTATTGAATTGTTCAAACTTCTCTAAACCCGTTACTGTGTACTGAATGAAAAAATTGCTGTTAACTACTTACTTTCTTCCATACACATCTTGCAAGCGAACAATGTCTAATTCATCAAACCGACCAAAGGCAAGCTCTAAAATCTGAAGTTTCTCATGCTGAGTAAAAAGACGATGAATTTGGCCACGCTTAATGAACACTTTATCCTCACTCTTGAGATCAAACTTTTCAGTACCAACTTCTGCACAACCAGTACCTGAAAGCACATGCCACATTTCATCTCTGTTATGATGATATTGCTTACTTAATGACTGATGCGGTTCAATAGTCAAAATCTTCACAGCACAAGGAGTGCCTGCAACACCAGGCACAAACTGCTCAAACACACCCCAAGGACGTTTGTCAACAAGATTTGTAATACCTTTAGGCGCAGCTAACAAGGCGATAAATTCTCCAGAAGCCCACTGCTCGCAAAACTGTTGCACATTAGGTGCAAGAACATACTTTTTCCAGTCTGCTAATGCAATCCACTCAAGCTTTTCAAACACCTCAGACTCAATAATTTTTGGAATGCCATTTGTTATTTCACAAAGCACTTTGAAACTTCTCAATTCTTTACCCGCATGCGTAAAATCAGTATATCCCAAATAGTGTACGCTTTGTACATTAACACCAAGCTCTTCCTTAGCCTCACGAACCGCAGCTTGCTGAGGGGTTTCTTCATTCTCAACCTTACCTCCAGGAAACTCAAGATGTTGCGAATCCTTTCGTAGTAACAAAAGAAGCTTGTTATCTTTCAGAATAACACAACCACCAAGCGCAATAACATCCGCATTCATACAACTGCAGGCTTTTTACAGACTTATAAGGATTGTGGACGAGAAATGAAGTTTTCATTTTACTCAAACAAACATTTAAAAACCCGCATCAGCCACACCAACACATGGCAACAGAAGACCATGCAGACGCAGTAGAACAATGGGTTATTTTACGCAAACAATACCCTGAACTACCAAGCGCAGATGAAATCGAACAAGAATTTGACATACGACTTCAAGAACCAGTTATTCGTAGCACACTGTGGATTATCATAGACCACATGATGCAAGCCGCAAACCACATTGAAGGAATTATTCAACCACAACGCATGCCAGACATGATAGAACACAAGTTTTACACAGACCAAGAACGCAAAACACTCTACAAAAAATACAAAGAATTCATTGCAAAAGTTCATGAACTCTGGGCCGCAATGTTTCAAACACGCAAAGAACGCATTCAAGCATTAATCAAAGGATACCAGTATGTTAAAAAAACACTCAAGCCATTTATGCACGAATTCTTACACAACCAAGCAGAACAATGGCTCAAAGAAGATAACTTGCCAGAAGAAAAACGCGAAAGCTACATGGGCTAAGCACATGAAACACATACCACTCACGTTTGAAAAACTAGAAGTCACACAATACAACCCCCAAACAGAAGAAATCACCCTACGCATTCTTGTCAATGATGGCAAACAAAAACAACTCATCAAACAATGCACAGCAGAACAAGCAGACTCGCTTGCCGCAAGCATGATTCAAGAAATACGCACAAAAATAAAAGCAGCACACGCAGAACACACAAATGATGACTCACCACTTGCAGGAGCACTCATGATACAGCACACCCAAGATGAAGACAGTGTGCATGAAGCAACTGCAAAATTCTTGGCAACACTACGAGAACGCATACGTAATGCACGAACAAAACGCATCAGCTGGGGAGAACTCCAAAAACAAATCACAGGCATGAAAATAGAATACACTAAAAAATAATATTCTTCACAAGCACATTCACACTCCATGACAGAAAAATATGATGCAAAAACAGCAGAACTCACCTGGCTTAAGCACTGGGAAGACAACAAGATATTTTCATTTAATCCAAACGCAAAAGGCAAGGTGTACAGCATAGACACGCCACCACCAACAGTCAGTGGAAAAATGCACATAGGTCACGCATTCTCATACACACAACAAGACATTATTGCACGCTACAAGCGACTAAAAGGATTTAATGTATTTTATCCCTTTGGCACAGATGACAATGGACTACCAACAGAACGCCTTGTGGAAAAAACAAAAAACGTCAAAGGCGCACGCATGGAACGCCAAGAATTTATCACGCTCTGCGAACAAACACTCAAAGAAATCAGACCAGGATTCGTGAATGACTGGAAACGCATAGGCTCAAGCTGTGACTTCCAGCTCTTTTACAGCACTATTGACAAAAACTGCCAAAAAATAAGCCAAGAAGGATTCTTAGACCTTGTGAAAAAAGAAAGAGCATACAGAAAAGAAGCACCCTCACTCTGGTGCCCACAATGCGCAACCGCAATAAGCCAAGTAGAATGCAAAGACGCAGAAAAACCCAGCAGTTTCAATGAAATAGTCTTCATGGCAGAAGGCAAAGAACTCATTATTGCAACAACACGACCAGAAATGCTCAGCGCCTGTGTTGCAATATTTGCACACCCAGAAGACAACCGCTACAAAAAATTGTTTGGCAAAAAAGCAACTGTACCACTGTATGACTTTGAAATACCAATCATGCCAGACACAAAAGCAAACCCAGAAAAAGGAACAGGCATCGTCATGTGCTGCACATTCGGAGACCAAACAGACATGGAATGGTACAGACAATATAACTTACCACTCAAAGAAGCAATCACACGCGACGGCAAAATGACTGCAATCGCAGGCAAATACTCAGGCATGCGCACAGATGATGCACGCAAACAAATCATTCAAGAGCTCAAAGATGCAGGACTTTTGCGCGCACAAACACAAATCACGCATGCAGTTAATGTGCACGAACGTTGCAACACACCAATAGAAATCATACAAAGCAAGCAATGGTTCATCAAATACTTAGACCTCAAAGAAGACATGCTCAAATGGGGTGCAGAACTCACGTGGCATCCAGCATTCATGAAAAGCAGATATGACAACTGGGTCAAAGGACTACAATGGGACTGGCTCATTTCCCGGCAACGATTCTTTGGCATACCCTTCCCAGTATGGTATTGCACAAAATGTGATACCCCAATATTTGCAGACCCAAAAAAATTACCCATAGACCCACTCAAAGATTTTCCACCTGCAAAAAAATGCAGTTGCGGAAACACAGAATTTATTCCAGAAAAAGACGTGCTTGACACGTGGGCAACATCAAGCCTCACCCCAAAACTTGCATCAACACTTCTTGACAAAAAAGATCAACACAAAGTATACCCAATGAGTCTCAGACCACAAGCACACGACATAATCACCTTCTGGCTGTTCAACACCATGGTACGCAGCAGACTTCACGATGGAATAAATCCCTGGAAGGAAGCAGTCATCTCAGGATTCGTGACCATGCAAGGCGAAAAAATGAGCAAAAGCAAAGGCAATGTCATAGAACCACAAGAAGTAATTGCAAAATACGGCGCAGACGCACTCAGGTATTGGGCAAGCTCAAGCAAGTTTGGAGATGACCTTGACTATCATGAAAAAGACGTACGCACCGGCGACAAATTCGTGACAAAACTATGGAATGCTGCAAACTTTGCAAACCTCAACCTCCAAGGCTACACCACAGGCACAGCAACACACGCAACAGACAAATGGATACTACACAAGCTACGCAACACAATTCAAGCTGCTGAAGAATCATTTGATGCCTATGATTATGCTCATGCAAAAGCAGCACTCGAAAAATTCTTTTGGCAAGACTTTTGCGACAATTACTTAGAACTAATAAAAGTCAGAATGTATGAACCAAAAGACCCGCAAGACAAGCAAAGCGCACAAGCAGCACTATCAACTTGCTTAAGCGCATTACTACGCCTCTGGGCACCATTCACGCCCTTTATTACAGAAGAACTCTATCAAACACTCCTCAAAGAAAAAGAAGGCTATGCAAGCGTACACATCGCACCATGGCCAGTTGTGAAAATAAAAGAAGACAAAAAAATAGAAGTAGCAGGAGAACTTGCTGTAGAAATACTTGCTGCAGCACGAAAGAAAAAATCAGAAGCAAAACTCAGCATGAAAGCACCAATCAAAAAAATCACAGTATTTGCGCCAAAAAATGATCACTGGAATTTAAGCCAAGAAATACAACCATTCCTCGCAGATTTGAAAGCAGCAACAAGCGCAGAAACAATACAGTTTGAAGACGCCACAGCAGAAAAAAGAATTGAAGTAGAGATGTGAGAGAACTTAGGAGCACACTTCTTTCAGAAGGTCTTCTCCAGAAAAAATAAATATTGCATCTTCACAACGGAAAGTTTTAAAAATGAAATAAAAATTTAACTGACAATGAAATCCGATATTTCTGTAGAAACAGTGTTAAAAAAGCTCATTAACCTCGTTATTAAAGCTGATGCTGAAATTTTGCCACTTCTGACAACTAACTCTATCAATGCCAAACCAATAGAACAAGCAGCAAGTCTCATAGGATCAGCGCAAAGCATAATTAAAAACCTGATTCAGAACCCTGAAAAAGAAACTCTCAATCTACTTCTTAATAACATTCAGGTATTATTGAACCAATCCCTGAGAAAAAAAAGTATCACGGATCTAAAAGCCGCGAAAATATTATTAAACGAAGTAGAGCGCCAAATACAAATCACAAGTTACATCACCTGAGTTTTTCATCAGCTCATTTTTTACATTTTTGTATCATTACTATATTACGCCTTTATTTTTAGAAGAAAACCTTCAGTTTGTACGAAAGATTTAAATACCTTAATAACGGTATGTTCATACCTTAAAAGAGGTTTTATGCTCACACCCAAACAAATAAAGGTTTTTGAAGCTTTTTTGAGACAACCTTACCAAGAATTAACCTACAAAAAAGTAAAGGAATATTCAAAAGAAAAATCTAATTCTGTACTTCAAAAAGCAATAGCAAAATTTCTTTCAGAAGAACTTATCACGAAAAACAAGATTGGAAATATGCTTTTATATTCAGCTAACTTTGAGAATAGCAAAACTCTTTCATACTTTGAAATATTGATTCAAGAAATGCTCCCTGTTCAGGTTAAAAAAGCCTTGAAATATGTACTTGATGAACTTTCGGGCACACCTTTTGTCGCAATTGTCATTTTTGGATCCTATGCAGATAACACTCAAACAGAAAAATCCGACCTTGACATAGCACTTTTTGTGAGAAACACTACTGATAAACGAACCTGCGAGTTAGCCATGAAATCTGCTGAACTAAAATCACTCTTACCAATAGACTATCAGGTGCTAACAAAAAAAGAAATGCTTTTCCTGCTTAAAGATAAACATGAAAATGTAGGCACACAAATTGCAAGAAAACATCTTGCAGTTCACAATGCTGCTATTTTTTACTCAATAGTCAAGGAGGGAATAAACAATGGATTCAAAATTATACCTTCATAGAGCAGAAAACGAAATAAAACTTGCAGGAATACTCTTTATCATAAGCGATAATCTGCATTTACAAACTGAGACTTTTGATGTTTACCGCCCTGAAACATATTACAGTGCAGTAATTGCTCACAGTTATTATAGCATATTTTACTCAGCAAAAGCCTACTTGCTCAAAAATAAAGTTCTGATTTCTGCTCCGGAAGAACATAAGAAAGCATTTGACGCATTCACAAAGTTTGTTGAAACAGGACAACTTGATGTAGAGCTCCTCAAAATTTATAGAACTGCACTTGTGCGCGCAGAAAGCTTGCTTGGAATATTCAAACACGAAAAACAAAAACGTGGAGAATTCACCTACCGAACTCTTCCGCAAGCAAATAAAGAACCTGCAAAAGAGAGCATGGAACACGCTAAAACATTCTTCAAAAACATGAATGCAATCTGTGAAAAATAACTCAAGGTCATTCCTTACAGATTCACACCCGAATAGCACTTGCTCGCTTTCTCACAAACCAACCAATATCATACAAATTTCTGACCACCAAACCACGAGCGCTTAATTTCTGCGTGACCTCGCCAATACCAATGCACTCACCTGAAGTATTAAGCACTAACACGCGTGACTTTGCACTACAAAAACCTTTACTTGAGGTAATAGACTCACTCCATAAGTCACGACCACAAATAAACAACCACGCACCCTTATCAGAAACAGTAACTGAAGATTCAGCAACAGGCACAAGACATTGCAATAAATGCACACTCGGAATAAACCCGGAACTCACCTCACGACCAAGCAATAAGCCAGAAAACACAGGACGAAAGGAAAACCGCGGAATCAATGCACGAATAGTATCATTTACCACATACCATGAAGAACCATTACGTAACAACACATGCTCATCAAACACTTTTTTGGTTGTGAAAAGCTTGATAAAATTCCATAACATGCTTTGAGAAACTTGTGTTTGGTCAAGCATGTATTACACCTTCCTTAATTTTGCAACAAAAAAACCTTGAGTGCCAGTTTGTGAAGGCCAAAAACGACGACACAATGAAATACTAGAATGCAGTGTTCTGCCAAAAACAGCTGTCAAACCAGGAATGCCTGCCTGAAGACCAGTATCCTCAAGCACAACACCACCACGCTCAAGAATCCATTGCACATTTAATTCATTTTCTTCAGGCTCAAGAGAACACGTACTGTACACAAGCACGCCCCCAGGCTTCAATAATTTAACTGTTTCACCAAGCAAACGACGCTGAATACTCACACTAGTCATGACTCCAGCAAAATCACGTTTGTCAAACCACTCAGCATCAGATGCATAATTACCAGAACACGGAGCATCAAGCAAAATCTTATCAAACTCCATACCAAGACGACCCGCCTCACCAGCATCATACTCATACACCACAACATTAGGCACACGCATGCGCTCAAGATTATGCAGTAATGCAGGCATGCGATGCTCCTTACGCTCTAATGAAACAATAAGTCCTTTACCACTCATGACTTCAGAAAGCTGACTTGTCTTACCACCAGGAGAAGCACAGGCATCAAGCACAGTATCAGTAGAACTTGGTGCAAGCACACTCACAGGAAGCTGAGCAGCAGCTTCTTGCACATAATACAACCCCAAAAAATGCTCTTGAATAGCACCCAATGAAAACCGCGCACGAACCCAATAGCCATGCTGGGCAAACGGAATCTTCTCAACCTCAACACCTAATGCTTTTAATCTTGCCACCATGACTTGTTCATTAATCAAATAAGGATTTATGCGAATTGCCTCACGCAAACGCACAGGAACACAATCACCACCAAGCTGTTCATAACGCTGAGCAAAAAACTCCTTACCTTTCTTTTGGCTATCACGCAATGCTTGTTCTTGTTGCTCAGGACTCTGAATTGCTTTTGGCCTGTTCTGCGCAAACAAAGGATTTTGGTACGAATCATTCTTTTGATAATCTTCATGAGAACCTTGCTGAGTGCTACGTGACTGATGAAAATTATGACGCACAACACGCCGAGAAGAACGAGAGGCATTCTGCTGTTCATTTGAATCACTTCTATGAAAACGAATTACTTTTTTTTGCATACAAACACCCAATGATCCTTATAAAAAGGCGCAAGACAATATGACTCAATAACACACGTGCTCTTATTAAGCTCTTGCTCAGCAACACTTGCAACAAGCTCAGGCTTTTTTGTACAGTCAATACAACGCGTTTTTAAGCACAATATTGCAACACCACTTTGTTCAAGAAACAATTCCAGATTCTTCAAAAACATACTCACTTGATCACGCACC
>JAHFOI010000051.1 GCA_023266895.1 Candidatus Woesearchaeota archaeon | reverse complement strand
CACCGCTTGTGGTTACTGGGACTTGAATATTGTTGGTTGCCGGGGTATTATCAACATTGAAAACTCCTGCCCTAGTTATAGATATTCTGCGTCAAGCCAATAGGTGAGGATTGCGAGCCGTAGAGAGCAACCCTGGGGTGTGTGGGAGTTTTCATTTTTTCTTTGAGTTTTTTCACCTCGCAAAAAAGTGATTCAGTACAAAGAAACTATTGGGCAAGCGGGCTCAACAAGAGCTTTAAACAAGCAGCGCATGACAACACACATGCCACTCATACATAAAGAAAAATCTCTGGAAGTCAGAGTAGGACCAGACTTGTTCAGCCAAGGAAATATTTTTGCTGATGGCGCTGACAAATGGTGTGCTGCAAAAGTAAGTGGACATGAGGTGTCAAAAAATCTAGCATCGGATTACCCGCGGCAAGACTGGATTTGTCTCAAAATTGAACCAGCTGAAAAAGATGCGCCAAACACAGTGGGCTTAGCAACGCCCATGCTTTTTGAATCTGAATTTGAAAAAACATTTCAAGAAGCATTGCAAGAATTTCCTGTAGGCAGCGAAATAGGCATAAATTATAGAGGCCCTCAAGTTTACAGAATAGGCCCTCTTGTGAAAGGCGTTTGGTTTAACAATTGCTTTATTGAATTCAAAAGCCCACGCGATACTCAAACAGGAAAAGATAGCAGTTTAGGAAGAAAGAAAACCTATGATTTTGTTGCATCAAAAGCCAGACTGAAAAAATTAGGCTTCACAAGCCATCTTCACCCAGCAACTATTTTCGAACTACTTTATCAGAAGCTTACAGGAGGGCTTGATGAATTTCAAGACGCACTAGTTAATGAAATAATCAATGACAGCATAGAATGGGTTGAGATGTATCAAAAAAAGACAAATAACTGGTCTTTTGAAATTTTTTTAGGAAATCTTGAAGGAATTAAACTTACTCAGCCCTTACTTTTACGTCGTTATTCCCAAGGATTTTTTTTTAGTTGCGACCAGAGAGAGAAATTCACTAGCTCATATGAGTCTGCAATTAAGAAAACAGAAGAGGGCTCTAATCCCTACCTATCACCTGTAATTAAGTACTCATTTGAAACCCTTCTGCAAGAACACCCTGATCTTGCGAGAAAGTTATCACCAAAACCTGAAGTTTCAAAAAGACTATCTGAAATAAAACTTATTTTTGCACTTCAGGATATTCATTTAATCACCGAAGGACCTTTTGCCTTTGGAGAGAATGCATTTCGTGGAGGAATTCAATTAGGCGCAGCCTCAAGAGGTGCGTTTTACCTGCCACAAACAAGAGAAGCAGGCAAACTCACCCTTGCACAAGAAATTCCTGAACAAGGTTGCATTTCTCCCATTGTTGATTCTAACCCTGTTGAGGATTCTAAAGGAAGACTCAGCCCTGCAGAATAACTCTTTTACTAACTATGCACTTTTTGCAAGTTAGCCTACAATGTAACGCTTCTTACTAAGTTTATCAACAGCAGTCATTTCAACTAATCGCTTTTCTAAAGGTCGCAATGCCTGGTCTACAGGTGCTGAAGTAACAAGAAATAATTGAGACCACTGTGTTGGATTGTATAACGCATGCTCATCACGCTGTCTATCAACAGGATTCCTGCTTGCCAGCAAATCTTCTTGATTAGCAAACCTTGACCAGCGAGACACCTGACATTCTTCATGAAAAACTTCAGGAACCTTGCCCTCATAAAAATCAGCAGAATACCTGAATACAAACAAGCAAGTCTCAACACCAAGAACCCATTCATGAGCCTGCTTAGAATTACTGCGCAGCTGAGTTTTTTGTTGCTCAGAAGAATCACCATTGCCAGTGCCGTGTTGCGGATGCAAACAAATAACATACATGAGACACTCAACACCATTGCAAGACACTTTTGCTTCGCCTTTAAGGCCGTAACGCTCAGCTTTCACAGGAGACGATGTTGAAAAATTCTGCCACCCAAACCTTTGAGCCAAAGTAGACTGTTGCCTGTCAAGTGCTCTCATTACATCCTCAGGCGAGTATTTTCTTAGCTTATTCTCAAGAAACTCCATGAAATAAACTGTTTTTGAAGGGAATTAAAAAGGTTGTGAAGTAATTGAGATTATTACCGTACCTCTAATCACTGACAAAAGTTTTCATACAATAATTATCCATACTCACTTCAGTTCGTAGGTTGCAAGACTCTCGCAACCGTTCGTAATAGTGAATGACACCTGAATTTTCAAAAAAGTATTACAAGAACACCTAACATCGGGCTGTTCCCTTAATGCACCCCTCCTTACTTCCTCAGAAAAAGCACAGTGTAATCACGCTAACCGATCTCTCTTTAGTAACTAAGTCACATCTTTTTAGTGAACTGAGTAATATATGCAACTCACAACCATAAAATATATAAACTCAGTAACATAACCACATCTCATGAGAGTTGATGAGCATCTTGCAGCATATCAGGAACATCGGGACACCATCTTCAAATGGGCGCTTGAAATACAAGGTTTAGAAAAATCACAACGAACCTTAGGTCTTAACGCTTCGCGAGGTATCATTGAGTTACTCGCAGTATTTCTTCACAAAAACAAACTAATTGATGAAGGCTTTCAGCTTAATCATCGCTGGTTTAAATCACCAAAAGTTGCTGAGCGGCTTCCTGATTTTAAAGGAAAGGGAAAAATAATTAAGGAATTGGTTGCCTTAGAGAATCTCTGTGAAACACTCGCGTATGGAACACAAAAACCTCTTGAAACAACTAAAGAAGCCATTGAGCGTTTTACTGCATTAGAAAAAGATATCAAAGAGTTGCCAGAATGACACTTTCAAAACACGACTTGCTCGCGTACGCTTCTGAGTTTACGTCA
>JAHFOI010000004.1 GCA_023266895.1 Candidatus Woesearchaeota archaeon | reverse complement strand
CATGCACGTAATCTATATTGTGCTGTGCACAAAACACAAGAAAATCAGTATCAAGAAAAACCCTGTTTATACTTGCCATGCGTTCAGGAGCTATTCTTTGCTTTAAAAGGTTTTGGCGATTAGTCTGCGAGTGGATAATTGACTGCACAATGAAGTACTAATGACAAAAAAATAACTACTGGCAATGCCAAAAAGAAATGTTGCAGGTATGGCAGTGTAGTTGCCAGATATACACTTGTTGCCGCAACAGGCATGCCTAATGGATTGCTTAAGCATACCATTGCTTTATGCATTCGAGGCTGGGTGAATATAATTGCAAGATAGCGTGCGACAATTATCAGTGTGAGAAGAAGAATTCCTGCAAGCCATGCGGTCTGAGAAAAAGGAATGCTAATGCCCAACAGGACAAATGCCGCACTTTCTGCAATGCCAGTAATCCATGAACCATGGAGGAGCTCCTGAGGTAGCTTTGCATTTGCCAGCATCAATCCAAAACTCAGTGTGGCAAGAACGCCAAGACCTGGCGCAAACCTCTCGCCAAGCACAAATGTTACTACGCCAAGAAGAAATACTGAAAGACGAGCAAAAGGTTGTCCGGACAGCCTGATCAAACGGTAAAATAATAATCCAATAAAAAAACCTGTTGCAATGGTGATAAAAAAACCCACTACTGAGTTTCGTACGGCATCAAGAACTGATGCTCCTCGAGAAGCAACAATCAACAAAAAAACTCCTGTAATGCTCAATGAAGAACTTATTGTTGCATCTACGTTAAATAATAGGGCTTCTTGAGAGTGCTTTTTGCGAAGCAATTCAGGAGCTCCAGCGCACACAAGCAAACCTACAAGTATTGCGGGAAGCACAAGTGCCTGAGTTAGGTGTGCGATAATTCCAATACCAATAATGGTAAGCAACATTCGAATCACCGTGAACCTAAAAAAGCCATGTGTGAATGAAGTCCATTCGTGTAGGTTTAACTGCAGTGCATGATCAAGAACACAAAACACAAGTACGCCAAGGGCAATGCTGTGAAACAAGGGTTCTGAAGAATTCACTAATTCACCAAACTTAAACTGCCAGAATTGAATAATCATACCCAGTGTGATAAACAAGAGTGCTCGTGGCAAACGCACCATTCGTGCAATAATACTCCCTAGAATCCCAATTAGTATTAAAAGAAAAATTACAACAAAACTGTTCAATGGCATACAACCTCTTTTTTAGACTAGCCAGATAATAAGTATATTAATGTTGTGGCGGCTTTCTTCGGAGTATTGCTACGGGTGTTAATTCACAAAGCCTTTTATACTGACTGAATTGAATCCTCTGCATGAAACCATCCGCAAAAACCAAGGCACTCTTTGTTCAGGTGCTTCAGGATATTAGTCCGCAAGAGGATACGAGAAAAAAAGTCCTTCCTCTGGTAAAAGAATTTTTGTCACAGCTTAATGCACAACTCAAAAAACAAAAACTTCATGCCAAAGCAGTATTGGGAGGAAGTTATGCAAAAGACACCTGGCTTGAAGGAGATTATGATGTTGATATTTTTGTATTATTTGATTTGCGACACAAGAACCAAGATTTAAGCAACATGCTTCACACTGCTCTTGAGGCATGGCATCCTATACGAATTCGTGGTAGCAGGGATTACTTTCATCTCAAAAATGAGGTGTTGTATGAAATAATTCCAGCACTTGCAATAAAAAAAAGTCAAGATGCTGAGAACACGACTGACTTTAGCAGCAAACATGTTGCATGGGTGCAACAGCACGCTGCAAACCTCACTGATGACATACGTCTTTTCAAAAAATTCTGCAAAGCAAACCGCGTCTATGGTGCAGAAAGTTACATTAAAGGAATTTCAGGACACGTTGCAGATCTGCTGATCATCAAGTATAAAGGGTTTTGGAAAGCACTCTCTGCTATTGCGCAATGGAAGCCAAAAGTTATTATTGACATCAATAAAACCCATGCCATAAATCCGTTATTGGTTCTCAACACGAACAAAACGCAAGGGCCTCTGGTTGTTATTGATCCGGTTCAGCCAGAACGTAATGCTGCTGCCGCAGTAAGTAAAGAAACATTTGACGCATTAGTAATCGCTGCAAAAAAATTCATTCAAAAACCCGCAAAAAGCTTTTTTGAAGAAAAAATTCTGAATCTTGATGCACTTGCGAAAAAAGGAGAACTTATGGTTGTTTCTTGCACACCACTCAAAGATCCACAAGATATTGCAGGAACAAAAATGCTTAAAGCGTTTGAATATCTCGGACAGCAGCTAGAAGAATTTGGTGTGCGAGACTCAGGCTGGGAATGGAATGGCAAAGAAAAGGCATTGTGGTGGTATGTTCTCAGAAAAAATCAGTTGCCTGTCACGCAAGAAATTCAAGGGCCGCCACTACGCCTGTCTGAGCATGTTGTAAAATTTAAAAAAGCGCATCCTGATAACTTTATTAAAAAAATAAAAGGCGAACAAGTAGTGTGGGCGCGTGTTAAACGTGCTGTCACAACACCAGAGAAAAGAGTTCAGCTGATTATCAAAGAAGCATATATTTGTAATCGTGTACTCTCCTGCAAATTATGCAAACTCCAACCCAAACACTGATTAAAGCGTTAGAAGCGTCAAGTAAAATCAATACGTGTACTGATATTCTTGGTGAGTACACCTTGCTGGAGCCTGCTGTTTCTTCATGCACATTTGTTGATGGAAGCAATGCAGTACTTGTGAACACGCCAAGTTTTTGCGCTCAGCTTATACGAATTGCAGGAATTTCTTTTAATGCCCAACCTGCGCAGGAATGGAAACGTGAAACTCAAGAGTTTTTTAGTTTGGCAAAACTTACCACTGAACGAATGTGTGATGTGGAAAACTTTGGCACACGCTTTTGTTGCGGTCCATTTGACTTACTTGGAGATGACCTGCGCCAAGGCCTCCATGCTGCAAGCGTTGCTGCAGTTGCAGGAATTGTGCGTAGACTTGCAGAACTTAGCATGGCACAACAGTATCTTTCGCGTGACAATACTGCAAACTTGCTTGTTCTTGATGGTGAACTTAGTGCACAAACAGTTGCTGAACAACCTGCCCTTGCACAAATACGTGCAATAGCTGACGGACAACATACTATTCTTTCAGCACTATCAAAAACTACTGCTTTTGTTGATGTAGCAGGGAAAAGCATTCCTGCCCAGTTGCTTGTTCAAGGGCCTCGCCAGGCATGGTTATTTAGGGCGCATAACGCCACAACTACTGGTTTTGTTAAATTACACTCTCGAAGCCAGCACGTGTTCAAACTTGATGTTGCAGCACCAGAACAACTTCTGATTGCGGCAAACAGCCTTGCAAGTCAGGCAAATGATGCACAACTGCCTGGGTATCCCTATGGTCTTATTGCAGTGGACCAACTTGCATGTATTCAGCGTGCAGAATCAAACCAACATACTCAGCACATCCTTGGGCATGCAGAAAAAGTTCTTTCTCCAGCCATCGCAAGTCAAAACGCGCATAATTTTTTCTAGCTTTTTTATCAGTTAGTATCAGGTTGTAGCTTTTGAGCTCGACAATGGTATGAGTTATTTCTCAAAAGTAGTGATAAACCTTTTTATATACCTCTTGTAAAAAGTCTTTATCATCATTTCGGAGTGTGAATCATGGCAAAAAAATCAACAGAACCAAAAATAGGAAATTATTTGTTTTTAGTGTCTATTGCGCTTGCGCTGATTGCAGGGATAATTCCTAGTTTACAATCACAAGCATGGATTTCATGGGTGTTGGTGTTGCTTGGACTCATTGTTGGATTACTTAATATTACTGTTAAAGAAACAACAGAATTCCTTGTTGCAAGCATTGCACTTCTTGCAGCAGGTAATGCAACTATAGTTCCTGTGCTTGGAACAGGTATTATATCGGCAGTGCTTGACAACATTCTTAGCCTTGTTGCACCAGCAGCATTGTTAGTGGCATTCAAAGCGGTTTATGCTTGTGCAAAGAATTAGTTTTTAACTCGTTTTTCTTTTATTTTTTTATTTGTTGAGAATACCCTGCCGCTTGGTTGCAAGTAACTTGCAAGACTGCGAAGATGCTGAGCAGGTGCCAAAAATACGAATCATTTTTGAGTACTTCGAACCGCAGTGAGTCTGGTTGCAACTTGTTGCAGACCTACGAACCGCAGTGAGTCTGGTTAGGCAGTGATGTTGATAGAAAAAAGTATTTTTTACGCAGCATACTTTGTGCAGGATGTGTTCGCGTTGATTTTTGCATCAATACTTTGTCGAAGGTAAGCATAGCTCACGCTTTTCATTGGCGTGTGTTGTTTAAGCGCGTCTGCTGCATCAAGGTATGCACGTGCTGTGTGTAAGTCTGCGGTGTACTTTTTCTTGCTTTTTCTTCTGAAAATGCTTCCTTTGTCGCTGAGCTGTTGTTGTTTTGCAATGCAGTACTCAAGTGCTGTTGCGATTTTTTTCTTTTCATTAGTCACAAATTCAGAGTATGTTTTTTTATCTTGTTTGAGTATGTCAAGATGTGCTATTGCCTGTGTGATGCTTTCATAGTCTTTTTTTGCAAGGCATTTTGCGGTTTCTTTTGTTAAATACTGTGCTACTTGTTTGGTGATGTTTGTTGTGATCAGGCGAGCATATTCTTGTTGCTGAACTTTTTGGTATTGTGTTGCGGAAATTCCTGTATAAACTGCTGCAACAACACTGTCTATCTTGCGTTGGTCAGTGCTTGAGAGTTTGTAAGAATATTGTTTGTCACCTATAACTGCTTCTCCTGTGTAGCCTGTTTTTGTTTTCTTGAGGCTAATCTGATTACCAAAAGCGTTTGCAGCATATTTTGTGTTGAGGAGGTGTGCTCTGATGTCTTTTGGCTTTTTGTGTGCGTGCTTGTACACTTGTTGTGCTGGTGCAAGTGCTCTTGCAAGCAGTTCTTGTTCTGGAGTAAGTGTTCGCGTGCCTGTTTGTTGCATCACTTCTGCTGCAGTGCAGTACACGCTTGCGAGTAGTGTGAAATCTTTTTGATTAAGTTCACTATTGCCTCGCAGATAGTCTGTGCACAAGCGTTGGATGGTGTATGTTTTTTCTTTCTTTCGTGCGCCATTCACTAATGAAACAATGCGCATAGAATCTTTGCCATATTCTGAAAGCAGTGCTGACTGAAGAGCATCTGCGCCCGCGCCCACTCTGCTGTTGTTCCAAATGCCTGACTGAATTGTTTGATCTAAGGATTTGCGTGTTGAAGTAGTTTGTTTTGCAGGCGGTGCAACAGACTTTTTTGCAGGCGTAATCGCGTGGTTCCAAGTGGCGCCAATAAGTGCATCATCTGGATCTTCAGAACTATCTTGATAATCTACGCCCCAGCCTTCTTGTTCTAATAATTTGCTTATATCCATAAACTCCCCATTTAGGGTACAAGGTGTTTGTGATTTAAAAAGGTGTGGGTTGAAACGGCTCTGGTGAAAAAAGTGCGCGAGCTCGGAAGCAGCGGTGAGGTGAAACTGAACCTACGAACGCATAGAAAAGGAAGTTTTTCACCAGAGTCTCTACTAGCGATAATCTTAAATAGCGTGTACTGCTGTTTTATTTTTATGGACACTGGAATGCAAGTGGGCGATACAATGACTATCAAACCCATTACTGTTGGGTTAAATGCAACACTTCTTGCATGCGCAAAAATAATGGCCAAAGAGCATGTTGGTTCCTTGTTAGTTGTTGAAAACGAGCAAGTGATTGGATTGTTCACTGAGCAGGACATGGTGCGCAAAGCGATGATTGCAGACAAGCCTTCTTCTTCCATGACTGCAAAGGAAATTATGGAAACAACACTCATCACGATTAGTCCAGAACAGGACTTGGGCGATGCAATGCAGTTGCTGCGTGACCATAACATCAGGCACTTGCCCGTCGTACATAATGGAAAGCTTGCTGGCTTAATTACTGGTAAAGACATTCTTAAAGTGCAGCCTGACTTATTTGATGTTCTTGCGAATAAGATTGAGCTTCGTGAGCAAGACCGCAAGATTAGCAAAGGCATGTGTAGTGCCTGCGGTAATTATGCTGATGATCTTCATGAACAACAAGGCGAGCTCTTTTGCGAGCATTGTAGGGAATAATTTAATAACTATCTCTGCAAGTACTGTTTCATGAAAAAGCTTAGCAGAATTCTCATTCTGGGCAATGCGGGCACTGGAAAGAATTATCGTGGAGAACGACTTTCCAAAGCAATACGTATTCCTTTTTATGATATTGATGACATTATTTTTAAAGAAAAGTTCACAATTATACGTTCTAAACCACAGAGATCTAGACTTGCACGTACGCTTGCAAAAAAAAGAAGGTGGATTTGTGGCGCATTTCCTTCAGCATGGAATAGTTCACTTGCGCAATCTTCTCAAAAAATAATTATTCTCACAGAAAACCGCATTATCTTAGCGTATCGCATTATTACTCGATACTTCAAAAGAAAGCACTCCCAAGCACCCGAAAAGGAGAGTCTTTTTGGTCTGTGGAATCTTCTCAAGTTTATGTGGCATGATTTTAGACCTGAAGGTAAAAAAGGAATTTATTTTGAAAAAATAAAAAAAAAGTATGCCTGCAAAATAGTTTTGTTACATGCCAAAAAGGAACAGGCTGCGTATTTCGCAAAACTTGCTGAGGAATGTAAGAAGTGAAACAGCAGCAGTTTGAATCAACTCTTTTGTTATGGTATGCTACGCACAAACGTGATCTTCCTTGGCGTCACACGACTGAGCCTTACAAAATTCTTGTTTCTGAAGTCATGCTTCAGCAGACTCAAGTGAGCCGTGTTGTTGAGTATTACAAAAGGTTTTTGGAATTATTTCCCACTGTTGAAGCCCTGGCAAAAGCCCTTACTTCTGAAATAATTCAAGCGTGGGCTGGTTTGGGTTATAATCGTCGTGCTGTTCTGTTGCAAAAGTGCGCGCAAGCAGTTGTTGCAAGAGGTAGCTTTCCTAAGAGTCCTTTTGAATTAGAACAACTTCCTGCGATTGGGCCGTATACTGCTGCAGCAGTCGCGAGTTTTTCACGTAATTATCCTGCAGTAGTTGTGGACACAAATGTGCGGCGTGTGTTTTCGCGTTTGTTTTGTGGTGTGGAAAACGCTGACCTGAAAAAAGTCACTAATCTCGCGAAAGAATTTCTTCCGCAACATAATAGTCGCGAGTGGAATAATGCAGTCATGGAATTTGGCGCTCTTATCTGCAATAAAACCCCTCAATGCACAAGCTGTCCTTTTGCAAAACACTGTCCTGCACTTCTAAAGGGATTTCCGCAAGGTATTAAGAAGAAGACACAAACTACCTTTGAAGGTTCGCGACGACAGGCGCGTGGGAAGATCTTGAGTTTGTTACGAGAAAAATCTCAGACTGTAACTCAACTAAAAAAGAGCATACCTCGTAAAGATGTGCAGGAACTGCTTTCTGGATTGGAACATGATGGACTCATTGTTGTTGAGAATAAACTAGTGAGATTGCCTTAAACAACTTTGGTGTTTGGTGTTCCTTGAAAATCATGATCCATTGTAAGGAGTATTGCACGTTCTTGTTCTGCTGTTGCAAGATGGATTGCATCTGCAAGGCCGAATTTAGGCTTTTGTTTTCGAATGCTTTTTTTTAGGATTGCTGCACGCAACGAAAGTGGAATACTAAGTTGTACAATGGTTGATCGGGATTTTACGAACTCAACCAGTTCAGTGCAATCTCTATTGTCTCGTGCAAATGAATCTGCAATTTCAGCCATAGCAAGAATAGATGTTCGCAGGCTTTCTTTCTCTATTAATTGACTGATCAGTTGGCCTTTTGAGGTGCCATCAAAGTACTCAATCCACACAGAACTATCGATTGCGTATAAGGTCATTCTATTCTCCTCTAAATTTCATGCGGTCTACTTTTTTCCAACCAGCTCCTTTTCCTTTGCCAAACAGTGATTTTGGAATGCCTGATTTTTGCATAAAGACCTCTCGTATCAACGCATCATAGCTTTGTGCTCCTTCTTCTTCTTTAGCCATTTGAAGCAATTGTTTGGTTGTTTCTGAAACCTGAATAGTTGTTGCCATAGCAATAGTTATAGCTATAGTTTTATTTAAATCTTTGTAATTGGTTAGGCTCGTGAAGTGAGTATTCGAGAAATTTCTTCAAGGAGATTTGTTTCTTGAAGTCCGATCGTCTCTGTACTGTGTAGGAGTTTTTCAAGGATTCATGCTCCTTTTTCGCTTCTGCTGCGGTTGCTTATTTTACGAGTAAAACCTCACGCGCTCAATAACCTTGAAAAAGTAATCAGACGTAAGAATTTTCAAGAATTGATTTGTTTCATACCCCACCGCTTGCGGTGACTGGGTGAGTAAAATTTTTGAGGGGTATGAAACATTGAAAACTCCTCTTGCTTGTATAGAGATACCCCACTCCGAGACAGCAGGCGAGGATTGCGAGCCAAAGCGAGCAACCCTTTGGGTGGTTGGGAGTTTTCATTTCTGGATTGGAACGCGATGGGCTTGTTGTGATTAAAAAGAAAAAGGTGTAATTACCTTAAAAGACTTTGACAGTTGACAATCCCTGAAAGTCATTATTGATAAGGAGAAATAAAGCGTGTTCTTGTTCTACAGTGGAAAAGCAGACTATTTTTTCTTGAACAATTCCTCTAAAGAAATGGCCTGAGAAGGTTCTTCAGTAGGAATACTTTCTGGTACTGGTTCTGGGACTCCACATAGTTTTCGTATTTTGGTTGCAAGATCAGAAGGAAGCTCGTGTGGTGCATATTTCACAACTGCATACCCTCTAGCAGAACACTCTGCAATTGCTGCACCAACTCTACTGGTGTGAAAAGGAATTTTATCTTCCTCTTCAGGATGAATTAGCATTCCCTTATCAAGAACTAGCCTATACTCTTCAGAACTTCCTTTAGGTCGTACAAATAGGTAATACCAGTCTTCACTCATGAATTCTGAAAATAAATTGTTCTTTTTAAGACTTGTGGCACGAAAATATTCCTGCGTCATTTTTCCCGTTATGCCTAAAGAAGGGACAGCACACGCCAGCGCAAAACTATTTTTTCAAAAAATTCAGTATCAAAGGTTTCAAACTTTCTTCTGAAAACATGTATGTACCATGGCCTGCGGTGCTAAATAGTTTTAGCTCTTTTTTTCCAGGAAGCAAGTCATACAGCTTCTTGCTTGACATTGCAGAGTAGGCATCATCTTCTGATGCGACGATGAGTACTGGTTTTTGTAGTGTTGTGGCTGCAGGTTCTGTTTTGACACCTCTATAATCTAGTCCTGGGCTCAGAAGCACAACGCCACGTACCTCCTCTCGTTCAACTGCTGCTATCAATGCGTGATTCGCGCCTATTGAAGCGCCAATAATGATTATAGTAGTAATTCCTTTTGAGCGTAAAAAATCAAGTCCTGCTTTTACATCAAGACCTATGTTTTGAAAGTCTTGCGCAGTCTGTAATACCCCCTCACTATTGCCTCTGCCTCGGTAATCAATTGCGAGCACAGTATACCTTTTTGCAATCAGGTCAGGAATTAAGGGTTGCCAGCTTGACTTGTTTGCGGGCAATTGGTGGACGAGCAGAACGCCAGGTAGAGTTTGCGTTCCTTGCCAGAAGTCATAGCTAAGCTTCACACCGTCAGCTCCTGTTAGAAATTGTTTCATAGTTCCTCCTTGCACGCACTTAGGATTATAAGAAAACTCGTGAGCGCCAATATTTTTTTCATGACACCACAAGCAGTCCGTGCATTGCGCCATGACCACTGCCACAAAATACACTGCAATAAAAGGGGAATTCTCCTTCGTTATCTGCTACAAATTCAATCACAACTTCTTGATTGACTGGTAATTCTTTTCGTATTTTGTAGCCTTGTATGGCAATGCCATGTCTTACATCTCCTGAGGTGATTTTAAGGCGCACCATATCGCCTTTGTTTACATTAATTGTTGCTGGAGTAAATTGAAAGTCAGTGGCGGTCATACTAAATTCCCGTAGTTGACCTACAGATGTTGGTTCTTGAGGTCTTGCGTTTGGTTCAGGTTCAATAACTGAAACTGTGGTTTGCTGTGTATTCAGATTTTCTTGAACTGGTTGAGCACTGCATGAAACCAGAAGCAAGACTGCAAATAGCACAAGGACTTTCATAAATGCATTTCAATAAGGTCTATTAATAAACTTTGTGAGCGAGGTGTGGTGTTGCATAAATAATTTTTAAGCGCTGCGTTCTTCATGCTTGAAAAGGCTGGGTTAAACAAACAAGTCAGGTGAGGGGATAACAGCTTTTTTTCTTCCAAAGACTTTTAAACATCTTCAAAAAGCCAGTTACATGACCCTCACTATTGTTGATGCCAAGACACGACCTATTGAGAGTATTTTTTTAGACTATAATGAAACTCCTTTTAAACTTCCTCCAGAATTAGTGGGTGCATACCGTAGAGATCTTTTGAGAGGTAAGGAAGCGTTTAGTGCATTGATTGCTGAAGGAAAGGTACATGATGGAAACATACTGTCTCTTGCTGAGGTGAGAGAGTCTGAAAAGGGTCTTGTGTTTAGCGCTCGCAGATTTCAATTTGAGGAGTATTTTGCGCTACGAAATTTTGCGTCTGGCTGTGTTCAAACAGGAACTCCTGTTAATCCAAAACTGCTTGGTGCACTTGCAGGTCTCAGCATGATTACGCTCCTTGAAACCTCTGATAACTATCTGGTATTTGGTCATCGTTCTGGAGATCATCTTGCGAACAAGTATCTTTCTCCAGCAGGTTTTTACACTCATACAAGTGCACCAGGACATGAGTTTTTCAGAGAAACCGTGTTTGAAAGGGTTAGTGAAAGTCTTGGCATAAGATCATTTAGTCCTGTGCACTATCTTGGTTGTTCACATGATGATAGGGATTCTTTTTTGTTTGTTCAGGTATTTACCCAGAAAGTTCCTTTATCTGCATCAGATCTTTACAAAGCATGGGAGAAAATGCCCTCAGAAAAAAAGAAGCACAAACACTTGTTATTAGTATCAAATCGGTTGAAGCCTTTGATGGACTATTTATTTCACAAAGGAAATCAGGTTTTAAACACTTACTCAGAACCGCCAATTATTTTTGAAGGTGCAAAAATGGTTTCAGGTCCTGAAACAGAAAAAAATAAGGAATATGAACCTATTGAAAATGGTGTTGGCGCACTACTTCTATACATAGCTCATAAGCATGGACGAAAGGTTGCAAAGGAGTTGTGTGAGGATCTTGTTTTAGATAAAATAGTGAGTGGTGTTGACATAGGCGCGCTTGCAGATGGTGCGCTAAATCAGGCATTTCTAAAACGCATGCTACCCAATTAGACTATTGAGGAGTTTGGCTAGTTTTGAAGGATTATTCAAACTCCTCAAAGAAGAGGTTTGAATCCAACATAAAAAATAGGTTAGTTAAACCTCTCTATTGAAAAGGCTCTGGTGAAAATGTACGCTGATGCCTATCAACCGATGTTTATGACTGATTTTAATAACTGAGGTTGTAGGCTATGAACCTTAGTAAGTATGTCTTATAGGCTGAGCGTATTGGTTTTTGAAGTGGATGCCGTCGTTAATTACGAGTCGCTCACGACTTGTAATCTCAGAACTGCGAACAGTGATGATGGCTAGGAGCAGGAAAGGCATGTTGTTTGTTACATCAGAACGCGAATCCGACATCAGCGGTGAGGTGAAACCGAACCTCGGAACGTAGTGACGTTGTCGAGCTCAAAGGCGAGATTTTCACCAGAGCCTATTGAAAAGCAAGATTTTACGCACATAAAAAAAGGTAATGCTCAGCTTAAAAACGTAGTTTTATAAATCAAGCTCTCTTCACCAAAAAAATGGGCTTAGAGGGGCTTTTTGAGAGACAAAAACGTGGCGCAATAGCATTGTTTAATCCGCCTTCTCCTTTTCTTCTTGATGAGCGTGTTTTTCCACCACTCTGTCTTGCAGACATTGGCGGTGTTCTTGAGGCGCATGGTTTTTCTATTGATTTATATGATCTTGCAGTGGACTCAGAACACCCTAAAGACTGGAGAGCTGAGGTTTTAAGAGCAGCGCGTAAAAATTATGTTGGATTTGGCATTACTGCAACATCTCCTCAGTTTCCAGACGCATGTGAAATTTTGAAGCTCATTAGAGATGTAAAGTCAGATAGTCATGTGGTTATTGGCGGTGCACACCCGAGTTTGATGACGCAATTGAGAAGGTATAAGATTGCTGAATTTACCAGTGCAGATTCTTCTTTGAGTGCGGATCCTGCTCGCCTAAATCAGATGCTGTATGAGTTTGACCTTAATTTTAAGCCTTTGGAAAAGTTTAGCGTTATTTTTGAAGGAGAAGGTGAAAATCGAGTGCATGACGTTATGGATCCTATGTCTGCGTCGAGAGTGCTTAGTGGTTCAAAATGGTTTTCTGGGGGAATTGTTTTAAAAGAAGATATGCCTAAGTTAGGTATTCCTGCACGCCACTTATTTAATATTGAAACATATAATTATTCTATTAGGGATGTTGCAGGAACAAGTTTGCGGTGTATGAATGTTATGAGCCAACGAGGCTGTCCTTTTGGTTGTGAATTTTGTTCTGGTCGTTTAGGTGATATGTATAAAATTGTTCGTTCAAAAACTTCTGATCAAATTATTCGTGAACTTCGTCACATGAGAAAAATTCATGGTGCTGATGCATTTATGTTTTTTGATGATGAATTTAATCTTAATACTGAGCGTACTATTGAGTTGTGTAACGCAATGATTCAGTTAAGAGAAACTGAGGGTATTGGATATTCTTGGCGAGCGTTTATTAAGTCTGAGCTTTTAGTAAAAAAGCCAGAAATTGCTGAGTACATGAAACGTGCAGGTTGTGTTGAGGTCTGTACTGGTGTTGAATCAGGTTCTCCTTTTATTCTTAAACACGTTATTCACAAGAATACTTCACCTGCGATTAATCTTGCTGCAAGAAAAATTGCGCGTGATGCAGGCTTGCGATATAAGGCATTTACCATGGTTGGTCATGCGGGTGAAACAGAAGCTGACGCCATGCAAACTCTTGAATGGATTTTAGAGGCAAAACCTGATGATTTTGATGTAACTGTTTGCACTCCCTATCCTGGAGCCCCGATTTATGATCGAGCAACGAAAATTAAGGACGACTTATTTGTTTATGATGATAGCATTGATAAAAAAACTAAAGAAAGAAAAAAAGACCCTATAACTGGAAAGGAACGCGCAGTAAGACTTTACTTTAGAAAACCTGATTACTCGCAAGTTCAAGCGTTTTATAAAGGTGTTCCAGGAGAATACAAAAGTTTGGTATGGACTGATGACTTATCTCCTGAAAAAATTGTTCAGCTTCGAGAACATATTGATAATACTGCGCGTGAAAGACTCGGCATAGCAAAACTTGTACGACCTTCTGGTATTGATCAAAGCATGGGCGCCCCACCTGCGTACTTATTTGCCAAATGAAAAAAATATAACACTCAATTACTTTTTCTGGGTTGCAGTTAGAAATATGTTGATGAGTTTTCTTATCCTATGCCTGAACGTGTGTTCTTTGAGGATTCGTTCATAGCCTGCGGTTGCTATGGCATCCCGTTCTTCAGGGTGTGCAAGGTAGTATTCTATTTTTTGTTTGAAGTCTTCGGGTGAGTCATACGTGGCGAGTTCTTTGCCTAGCTCAAAGAGTGCTGAGAGTCCTTTGAAGTTATTAGTCAAAAGAAAGCTTTTGGTGGCAAGTATTTCTGGAATGCGTAGATTAATACCTCCATCTTGAGCTTGACTGTGTGTTTGGTTGATGTTGATTTTTGTCTGATTAAAGTACGCGCATGCATTTGGTCCTTTAATTGTTGTTGAAGAAAGTTTTGAAGCAAGAGGGCTGTGTTGTGCAATTTTTTTCTTCCAATTAGGACCGTAAATCACAAGGTTTTTTTCAGCAATCGCAGTAAACATTTTTTCTCGTTCTGGAGTGTAGGTTCCAAGAAAGCAAATGTCTGTTGAATAGGTTCTTTCAGCAAGGGGAATTTTTTCAGTGTATACTGTTTCATCAACGCCTATGGGAAGGAATTCTGCAGCAGGCGCGCCAAGTTGCAGAAGTAGAGGAAGATAGCTGTTGTCAAAGCACACCACGTGATCATATTCGTGGAGGTTTGAGAGTTTTCCTTCTGGGTGATACTTGCCTGTGGGCTCGTCAATTACCCAATTAATGGTGAATGCGCCAGTTTTTTTGATTGCAAGTATTGTTCCTGGCAATAATTTTTCTCCTTTGACAACCAGCACGAGTTCTGGCCTGAAGTGTTCAGCAACACTGATAATGTGTTTGTTTATGAGTTTGTTTGTCCACGCAAACCTATGTCCTTGAAGAAACCGATAATTAACATGTTTTGTTTCACACTCTTCTCTTTGAAAGGCAATGGCACATTGTTTTGACATGGTGAGTGGTGGTGCACCTATCACAAGAACTTTCATAATGAATAAATTCTGATGATAACTTTTAAACTTTGCGCTGTTTTTGAATCTGGTGAAAAATTTTTATTCCTTTCTGGGTTTAATACCCCGGGGCTCTGCCCCGAAAGTTTTTGAAGTGGGTTTGTTTTCTTGGTTGTATGAATGTTAGGTATGCATCGCATTGTAGTTATCGGATTCGGTATCATATGGTTTTTGTGGTGAAATACCGAAAGGATTTGTTATCGGATGAGGTGAGTGCTTTTTTGAAAGAAGTGTTGTTGGGTATTGCGTCACGATATTATCTTTGGTTTCATGCTATCGGTACTGATGAGGATCATTTACATATTCTTGTAGAGGCAGCGCCTCGATACTCACCTTCGCAAGTGATGATGATTTGCAAAAGTATAACTGCAAAAGAGGTGTTCAAGAAGTTTCCTGACTCACGTGAAGAATTATGGGGCGGACACTTCTGGACAGAAGGAGGTCACATTGATACCGTGGGTGATGGGTATGGTGAGGAAGCCATGAAACAATACATCAAGAATCAAGGACGAGACGAGAATCAATTAAAGCTAAGTCTATTCTAGTCGGATACCCCGGGGCTCTGCCCCGATTGGGAGCTTTATTACAAAATGACTTTTTTTTTCAGGAGTGTGTAGGTTATTGATCATAACTGCGTCAAGGAGATGCATCTTGCAGGTAAAAAAGTACGCGAACTTGGCAACAATGGTGTGGTGAAACAAAATCTCGGAACAAAGTAATTTTTATTAAGAAACAAGAAATTGTGTCTTCATGGAACAATGTGTTTCGACTGTTACTAATGCATCTCATTGGCTTGTGCGTCAGGTTCTTGAGTCAGTGCCCTATGTTCCAACGGGTTTTGTTGTGTTGTGTGCAAAAAATCTTTTTGTTGCCCTGCCTCCTTGTGTTGATCAAGAGCGATATGAACGCGCATGCGTTCGTGCAGAAGTTTTGCCATATTCTAAACAAGAATGGATTGTGCGGCAAGGAATTATTGTTATGCAACATCAAAGTCCTAAATTAAGTGAAGTAATGTCTCAGCCTCATCTTGTAGAGGTTACTATTCCTAGTTCGTACGATTCATTCTTAAAGTGGTTCAAAACAGTGAATGGTAGGTATTGGGTTGCGCAATTTGGTCTTGTTTCTCAGGATAAGTCTGTCCGTCTTTATTATGGTAAGCAGGATGGTGGTTTAGAGTTTGTTATTGATGAACCTGAGAAAAATGTATTTGCTGATGACTTAAGTACATGGTTTGGTGAACTCAAAAAGGAGTATGATCGTCGAATTATGAAAGGTGTGTTGAATCAATTTTGAGAATGAGAAGAAAAAGTATGCTTGCCTAATTCATCATCTTTTTATACAGCTTCTTTATTCCTTTTTGTATGGATGATGCATTTTCTAGTATGGTGGCAATGATTGCAAGGGTTGGAAAAATTCTTAGTCTTTCTAATGGCCAGAAAGAATTACTTTTGAATGCGCAAAACGTGCTTGATTTTTCCTTTGATGTTTCTCTTAGTAAAGGATTGACAGTGCTGCAAGGATGTCGTGTGCAGGCAAATAATGCGTGTGGTCCGTTTAGTGGCGGAGTTCTTTTTCATCCCTTACTTGACATTTCTGATATGAGAGCCATGGCATTTTGGAATACGCTCTCTTGCGCAGTTGCAAATATTCCTTTTGGTGGTGCATCTGGTGGGGTGCAGATTGATCTTGCACTTTATTCTCAAACTGATGTTGAAAAAGTTTCTCGTGCGTTTATGCAAACTCTTGGTGATGCAGTTGGTGCAAGCACTGATGTGTTGTGTCCTGGGGTTAATACAACTCCTAAAATAATGTCCTGGCTTCTTGATGAGTTTGAGCAACAGCACAAACGAAAAGAACCTGGTGCAGTGGTTGGCAAGCCTCTGGAAAAAGTAGGCAGTCAGTTGAGTGAGAGTGCGCTTGCGCAGGGCGGGGTGTTTTTGCTTCAAGAGCTTGCGCCAGTTCTTTTGATTAAAAAAGAAAGCACGGTTGCGATACAGGGTTTTGGCAATGTTGGGCGTGTGGTTGCTGAATTGCTGGATAAATTGCACTACAAAATTGTTGCACTAAGTGATGGTCAGGGTGCGATTTATAATCCTGAAGGTTTGGATGTTGGCTTGGTTGTTGAGCACGCAAAAAAAACTGGTTCAGTGCATGATTTTCTTGGTGCAAGAAACATGGGTTCTCAGGAACTTCTTGCATTACCTATTGGGCTTTTGGTATTTACAGGAGCTGACCCGCAGGTGACTTCACAAAATGTATTGCTTATTAATGCGCAAGTCGTGCTTGAGCTTGCACAGTGTGTTCTCAGTTTTGAAGCTGATCAGGCATTATCTGAACGGGGTATTGTGGTTCTGCCTGACATTCTTGCTTCAGCAGGAGGCTGTATTGTTTCATATCTGGAATGGTATCAGAATATGCATCGTCAGGTCTGGACTCAGGAGCGCGTGTCTCGTGAGCTTCAAACTTTGATCACGCAAGCAATACGTGCTGTGTCTGCAGTCAAAGAAAAACATGATTGTGATTACAGAACTGCGGCAAGTGTGCTTGGTATTCAGCGCGTGCTTGAGGCTGAAGCAGTGCGTGAGAAAAAATAAATTTGAAAGAATTCTGATGAGTTTTCACTGACCTGATGTGGGTTTGTTTTTGATTTGTTTTTAAGTTTTTTGGCAATTCCAATCGCCTAAAAGAATTACTCATACGAAACGCACTATCTGCTCACTTTCTGTTTCTAAAAGCCACAAGACAAGAATTCTTTATCCAGCATGTTGCGCAGTGTTCAATTTGTTCGTGTTTGACTCCAAAGCACGGATCTTGTTTGAACTTGAGAACCTTTGGTTGCATAGACTGATAGGTTGTTGGCAGATATATAAAGGTTTTGTCACTGAACAACTCTTTTGTCGTCGTACGAAAGGGACGAATACAGGTCCCACAAGTTTAAGAATGTCTGAAATGAAAAAACAACATGCTACTAAAAAAACGTGCGCTCACCCCTCATTGCAAAGATGAATTAGTTGATGAACTTATTACGGTGTGCACAATACGTCCTGTGCCTGCTGATACGTCAAGTCCAATAGAAGAACATCGCAAAGCATTAGAAAGAATTAGGCCCTCATATGCTGCATTTTGTGGCATGGCTGAAGAAAAAGAGTTTATTAATGCACTTCTTTTCGATACGCATGAAGGATTTGATCCTGAATGCCTGGTTCAAGTAAAAGCAAAATTGTGGATGTACGAACCACCTTCTCTTGAGGATTTTGTTGCTTCGCATTTAGTCAAACCCGGAACCGATTTTTATCCTGCAGCTGTTGAATTTTTACGAGCATACCTTCAGCAAACTAAGCGATCAAATGATGCCCGGGAAGAGTATGAGTGTTTATCTGATATTGCACAACACAAGAATTATAGTTCGTGGTGTACTGTTTTTTTCAGCACGAAAAAAGATCCAACTGGAGAATCTGCATTAAAGGCAAAAATAAAAATGGCGCTCGTCAAAGGTAAGTTCTTGAATCTTTCTGTAGAGCAAAATGGTAAGAGGTTGCGCGTCATAGGAAAATATTGTTGGAATACTTCTAATTACATAGTAGCCGCCTATTCTACTTCTGCCACCGCTCCAAATCAGAATCAGTGCCTTCAATAAGCCCTATTCCCGCAAGACAGTCAAGAATGCCATGAGCATAATTCAGTGCGCCAAACGCACGTACAAGATCTCCTTGTTGTTCAAAGTGGTGTGCGTCAGAAACATATTGTGTTGCAAGCGCAAGGGCATCCTCTCCTGCTTGACTGATGAGTTTTGCTGACTTGAGAGCAGTTTCTGTTATGATAAAATATTTTGCAAGATGTGCTGAAGTGATGATGTTCATGAAGAGACTTTTTTTCTCGTTCTTTATAATGCTTGGGAAGAGATTGATTTGAATGTCTTCAAATACTGGAATGAGTTCATAGTCATCAATCAGCTCATGTTTGCTTCTGAGAGTGATGAGAAATTCTTGGAGTTGTTCCTGACTTCTGAGTCTGCAATGCACTTGAAGGTTCCAAATACCAAACAAGCGTAGTATTTTTTAGCCCCTGCTCAACACCTTGCTCAGCAACAGAACATGTTTGCCCCCCAAAAAAAACTCGCAGAAACACAAACTCTTTCAGACAATATCCTTAATCACTCTTTTGCCATCAACACTTTTCCTACAACCAGATAATGGTCGCCAAGGTCTAGGGAGTGGACTGTTTCGCATTCAAGATGTGGTTCATGGATGAGTTTAGGGCAGTCAATGGTTTCGCACTGGCCAAAAAGTTTTTGTGCAAGTTCATTATGCAATGCTGTTCGCATGAGCTCTGGTGTGCAAAATTGAATGCAAAAAATCCCTGCTTTTGCAAGAATGTCTGCATGAACGTGTTTTTTTGGAACACTTATTGCATACTGTCGTGGTTCCTTGCTCACTGGAGCATGCCATATTACAGAAAACGCAAAGTCAGTTTCTCGCTCAATGCCTAGCACTTTTGCGTTTGCACGCGTGGTCACAAGAATTGGTTGCATGCACTGTATGCACAACAGCGAGTATAAATATTTTGTCGTGCACATCATCAAACGTAGCTATGCATGTTGCACTGCCCAAAATGAGCTGAAAAAGCCTTTTTGCGTTAATACTTTTTTTAAGAACACTTATGATAATAAGCTTGCGACTCACGCGTTGCATTTCTTTAATTGCTTGTTCAGGAACAACCATGTTATGCACCGCGGTTATGCAGAGCACGACATCAAATGCGTTGTTAGGAAAAGGCAATTGTTCTGCAGCACAGATTGTAACTGGAAAGGGCGCTTGGTGCGCCATTGCTTTGCTAGGTTCTACTCCTTGAATCCTGTTTTTGAATATGCTTGCACTAAGTCCAGTGCCACAGCCTACATCAAGAAGTGTGTCTGTTGGAAGAATAAGTTTGTTTTTAGATAGATACTCATGAATGAGTCGTAGCTTTCTTAGTTGTTCTTCGCCATGCAATTCATTGTAGCATGCTGCAATGCTGTCATAATATGCATCAGACATAAACTTTATGTAGCGGTGCAGCTTTTTTAAGTCTATGGTACATGATGCGCAACCAGGAAAACCCACTTGTAGCAAGTGTGGCAGTGGGGATGTTGATGAAGATGAGTTTGGTATTTCTTGCTTGGACTGTGGTTTCACAAAAGAAACTGCAAAAAAAATTAGCACAACAACCTGTCCAAAATGCAATTCGCAAGCAAGTGTTTTTTTACATCGGGGTGTGCACACAGTAGTTTGTGCGCATTGTAGATTTGATGAGCGCATCGAACTTGATTCAACTTCTGGAACAAAATCTGGCACAAAATCACGTGAGCCCTACAAAACTGGTGGCAGCAGAAGAAGCCAGTGAATAATGCTCTTCAGAAAAAGAACCCATAATATTCAACTCAGAAAACACCAGTAACCTCTCTTTTTCTCTCAAAAAACACCACTGCTTGTGTTTAGTGTTTTTTGTACCACCTATTAGAGAACAAGAATGTTTATATATCAGCCCCTACGCCTCGTGTTTGTTCCTGTTGCAAAACACAACAGGTGGTATTTTTGTCGGCGAGATCACGTCGTACAAAGAGGTCATCATGCGTTGTCCGTATTGTTTTTGGTCTCAGACTCAAGTGCTTGATAGTAGAGAAAGTGATAGCCAAACCATTCGCCGTAGAAGAGAATGCGAAAAATGCACCAAGCGTTTCACAACCTATGAACGCATGGAATTATTAGATCTTACTATTCTCAAGCGTGACAAGCGTCGTGAGCTTTTTTCCCGAGACAAAGTGTTGAAGGGCATGATGCGTGCGTGTGAGAAGCGTCCTGTACGTACTGAAGAATTGCAAAAAGCTGTGGACAGAATTGAAAGCGCCTTGCGCACCATGGACAAGACAGAGATTCCTGCAAGCAAGATTGGCTCATTGGTCATGGAAGAACTAAAGCGTTTAGATGATGTTGCCTACATTCGTTTTGCATCAGTGTATCGCAAGTTTGCTGACGTGGGTGATTTCGCAAGCGAGATTGCAAAGCTAAAGATGACCAAGAAAACAAAGTAGAAAAAAGAAAAAGAGTCACACAACCCAAAAAGAAACACAAAAAAGACTGAGTGAACCAGAAGAGAGGAGGAACTACCATGAGTGCACCACAAGCAATACAATCAATTGATGATTGGGAAACACCGCCTGGAGCGCGTGTTGAAATTTCAGAAAACCAACGCAAAGTCATTAAGGATAAATACTTACGGGACGATCCTGATGTTGAGACATGGTTGTGGCGCATTGCAAGAAATATTGCGCTTGCAGAATTATTGTATGCTCCTGAGTTTAAGCAAGCTGTTCTTGAAGGAGTGCATTATCGTAAAGAAGTGTATGATGTTGGCAAAGGTCAGACAAGTGAGCTTTTGTTGTTTCATGCTGGATTTACGTCGTATGCGGAATGGGATGCGAATCATCGCCAGTTTATGAAAAATTGTAACACTCTTTGTCGTGAAAACCAAAAAGCACGTTCAACCGTGCTACGAACTGCACGTCAGTTTTATGACTTGATGTCAAACTGGGATTTCTTGCCTAACTCGCCCACGCTCATGAATGCAGGCAGGGAATTGCAGCAGTTAAGCGCGTGTTACGTGCTTCCTATTGAGGATTCTATTGAAGGATGGGGTGAGACCTGTAAAAACACCATGATTATTCACAAAAGCGGTGGCGGTACTGGTTTTAGTGGGTGCAGGATTCGCCCTCATGGCAGCATGGTAAAAAGTACCAAAGGCATTGCATCAGGCGCACTTTCTGCATTCACGCTTATTGATGCAGCAACAGCCCAAGTAAAGCAGGGTGGCACGCGTCGTGGCGCAAACATGGGCATTCTTCCGTATTGGCACCCTGATATTTTGGAGTTTATCAAGTACAAAACTGAAGAAGGCAAGCTGGAAAACTTTAACATTTCTGTTGCGGGTGATGGCACGTTTATGCAGCTTGCGCGCGAGGGGAAAAATTATGATCTTATTGATCCACACACGAAAAAACCTGTGGGCCAGTTGAATGCACGCGAAGTGTTTGACACTATTTGTCAGTACGCGTGGAAGACTGGTGATCCGGGTATGGTGTGGATGGATAGAATTAACAATTCTTCATCAAATACCACTCCAGAACTTGGTCAGATTGAGAGCACAAACCCTTGTGGTGAGCAGCCTCTGTTGCCGTATGAACCCTGCAATCTTGGCAGTATTAATTTGAGTAAGTTTGTGGTGCGTAATGAGCTTGACTGGTCACGTCTTGAAGCATGCGTAAAGGTCGCAGTAAAATTCATGGATGAAGTTATTGATGTCAATAATTATCCCTTGCCTCAGATTGAGTTTATGGCAAAAGGAAACCGCCGCATTGGTTTGGGAGTGATGGGCTGGGCTGAAATGCTTGTCTTGCTCGGAATTGCATTTGATAGCGCTGAAGCATTTGTCAAAGCAGAAGAAGTGATGAGTTTTGTGAATGAGAAAGCCTTGGAAGCCAGTGATGAGCTTGCGCTTGAACGCGGTGTGTTTCCGTTTTTCAAAAACTCAGCGTTTGATAAAGAAGGTAAAAATGCAAAACCCTATGCACGAGGCAGGCCACGACAGTGTGCACGAACAACTATCGCACCAACAGGCACTATTGCAATTGCAGCAGGACTGCAAGGTTCAGGTATTGAGCCTTTTTTTGGCATTGCCTATGTACGGTATAATGCAAAAGGATTAGACTCTTTGAAAAAAGGTGAAACACCTTTTGAAGGAGATGTTTTTTATGAAGTCAATCCTTTGTTTAAGTCTGTTGCTGAACAGAATAAATGTTGGGGTTGTGAGCCTAAACTGTTATGGAAGAAAATTCAGGATAATCACTGTAGTGTTCGCGGAATTCCTGAAATTCCAGCACCTGTGCAAAAATTGTTTGCGTCAGCACATGATTTAGGTATTGAACATCATCTGCGCGTGCAAGCAGCATTTCAAAAGTTTACTGATAATGCAGTGAGTAAAACAATTAATCTGCCAAATAGCGCGACAGTAGAAGATGTGCGAAAAGCATACCTTACTGCGTGGGACATGGGGTGTAAAGGTATTACAGTGTATCGTGATGGGTGTAAAAGTCAGCAAGTGCTGAATTTTGAAGCAAAGAACAAAGAGAAAAAAGCGGTGGCACAAGAGCAGGTAGTTTCCATGAAGATAATTAGTGATGCTGAACTACGTGAAGGCGTGACAAGTGTGTACTACAGACTCAGCACAGGCTATGGTCCTATGCACATCCACATTGATCATAAAGATGGCAAGCCGTTTAAGCTGTTCACTTCAACCACGCCTGTTGGCACTGAAGTTGCAGGACTTACAACTGCATTGGGCATCATGATCAGTAAATATCTTGAGGCTGGCGGTGATGTGAATGAGATCCGACGACAACTAAACAGCATTAAGTCTGATAAGCCTTTTGGTTTTGGACCAAGCAGGGTTGAAAGCATGCCTCATGCAATTAGTGTTGCACTTACAAAGTTTTTGGCGCAGCACGGTGATTTAAAAGGCCAACAAATCTTGACAACTCATGTTGCAACTTCTGAAACAGTGAGCTCAAGCACGGCAACAGAACACTCAGAACAAGGCAATGACCGTAAGGAGCACTGTCCAAAATGCTATAGTCCAAACATTGCGTACGTGTCAGGCTGTTCTGGACCAACGTGTTTTGAGTGCGGTCATTCAGAATGCAGTTAGCATCCCGAACTAAAACCCACGCAGATGACTCCATCAACAAACCCTCCGAAAGCCAGAATTTACACTCGTGCGGGTGATGCAGGTATGACTGGTTTTTTTGGTGGTGACAGAGTTTCCAAGGACGATCTTCGTGTTGACGTGTATGGCACGTTTGATGAACTGAATTGCGTGCTTGGCGTTGTGCGCGGTGTTCTTGGTGCTGGTTTTCTGCATCAGGCTGTTGAACAAGTGCAGCATGACTTGTTTACTGTGTGCGCAGAACTTGCCACCATACGTCCTGACGCGCCTGCGGTGCCTCAAGTATTGCCTTCGCACGTGCAGCGTCTTGAGCAATGGATCGATGGTCTTGAAGCCCAACTGCCTGAACAAACCAGTTTTATTCTTCCAGGCGGTTCTTCTGCAGGCAGTTTTTTGCATGTGGCGCGTGCAGTGTGTCGTCGTGCTGAACGCATGTTAGTTTACCTTTCCAAGACTCAGTCAATTCATCCTGAAGTCTTGCAGTACGTGAATCGATTGTCTGACTTGTTGTTTATCATGGCGCGGTTTGCAAATAAGGATTATAAAGAGCAAGCACCACATTATGAGCAAGAGTGAAACCGAGAAAATAGTATGCAATTATTTACCAAAACTCACGCACAAACTCCAAAGCATGTAGGTATTGTTCTTCAAGGCTTGCGTGAAGATCTTGGACAGCGTGTTGAGCAATGGGTTGAAACTGCGATCAAGCTAAAAATACCAGTGCTTACTGTTCTTGTACCTACTGATACTGATGAAGCTGTAGGAAAATTTGTGCATGCGCTTAGTTCATGGCAGGGTATTACTAAGTATCAGGTGAAGATAAGTGTGCTTGGCAGGTGGTATGCAGTTTCTGATCACGCAATGCAATTGATTAAGCAAGCTTTTGAAAAAACAAAGGATTATGATGGTTTTTTTCTGAACTTGTGCGTGAATTATGATGGTCAGCAAGAAATTGTGAATAGCTGTAAGATTCTCGCAACTCAAGTACAGTCTGGCAAGATTGATGCCAGTGCAATTAATGAAAGCATAGTGAAAGAAAACCTATTCACAAGTAATTTCATGCCTCCTGAAGTGATTATTGTAACTGGTGCTGAACATTGCTTGCAGAACTTTTTGTTGTGGGATTGCGGCATGGCACGCATTGTGTTTACTGATAAACATTGGGAAAAAATGACTGCAAAAGAGTTTGGCAAGATTGTGAGCAGATAGCAAGAAACACCTAATGATGACAACCTGTTAAGAGGGATTAGTCCGAATCAAAATTTCGTTTAATGAGTTTGAATACTTTTTCATTTGCAAATAAAACAACATTGCTGTTGTGATCTTTTTAAATAATGTTAATCTAAAAAAAGTATTCACCCCATTCCAAATCCTATGACTGCAAGCACGATTCCTGCAACAATACCTGTACCTCCACCTGCAAGACAGGCAGTGACTTTCCATGCAAAAGAGGTGAGGACTTCTTTTTCTGACTTGTCTGAAATGTAGTAAGGGTTGCGCTTGTCTTGCTGTATCATGATGTCATCACTGTTTTGCTGTGCTGTACCATCTTTAACATGAGGGTTGTCTTTTGCAGTGCCAAGAACATATATTTTGCTTTTTGCAGGAAGTATTTTTTCTGTGAATTTCAGAGTCTTGCTCATGCCAAGCCAGCTTCTAATGCCTATGTTGTTTTTTGTGCAAAATTCAACAATTGGTATTGGCACGCCACTAAACAAGCCGGTTTGGGTTTGATAGACTGCTGTGCTGTCAATTGTTGCGCCTGCAGGATCAACTAATACACTGCCTGTCTTGTCTTTTGCGTAAAAAGCAACCCACTCATTTTTTTTAAACAAGGTCACCCATTCTGAACGCTTGCCTTGACGTCGTAGCTCTTGGATTTCTGCATAGTAAAAGGTGCAAGGATTGCGAGTAAAGGGGCTCGTAAGCCATGTCGTAAACGGCTTTGCTACTGTGCCAGTGATTTCAACAAGTCCCATGGCAAGACTTCTCACAGTTGAGGTAGGGGTGTTTTCTATAATGCGTTTGAGCTTCCACTGAGAAAGTCCTATGCAAAAAAATATTCCTCCAACAATAAGCAATATGCAGGAAATGAAGAGAGGCACATTATTTGCTATTGAGATTGCGTAAAAAGCTCCTGCAGCAAGAACAAAACAAAGCGCAACTAACACTGCCGTAACTACAGGCGGTCCTTTAAATGAAAAACCATATTCCATGCAACACCTAGCTAAAAGGAGTATTTAAAGAATACGACAATTAATTAAGAACTGCAACTCATCCATAAAACAACACACTTACCTCAGTAGCATCAACTCACATTTCATCAGAGCTGATTTCACCACCACACTTCTGTGCTCCTGCATCTTGATTTGTTTCATACCCCACCGCTTGGTTGCGAGTAGCTTGCAACTTCAGAACCGCAGTGATGTTGCGGTGACTGGGTGAATAAAATTTTTGAGGGTTATGAAACATTGAAACCTTTGAGTTTTTGCGAGAAGGTGCTCAAAAGCTAACTTTTGACAACTCCTCTTGCGTGTATAGAGATACCCCACTCCGAGACAGCAGGCGAGGATTGCGAGCCAAAGCGAGCAACCCTTGGGGTGGTTGGGAGTTTTCATTTTTGTCGTGGTAAAGCTGTTATTGTATCCATTGGATGTTTAGTACAAAATAATGAATGATAAAGCAGTTATTCACGTGTATGGTCGGACAACTGATGGTGCACAAATTTGTGTACAAAATTCATTGTTTGAGCCATACTTTCTTGTACTGCCAAAAAAAGATAGTGAGCCTATTGAAGTGATTCAAGAGCTCGCAACTACGCGAGTAACTCAAGAAGGCCAAGAATTGGTGGGAAAAGCATGAACGAATCAAACAAGGACTTTTTCATAAAGGTTTGGGAGCAGCATTTTCTGGCTTGAAAAATGCGCTCATGATTTCAAGCCATTCTTGTATTTTTTTATGTTCTTCTTGAGTATAGGATGACATTTTCGGACCAAAACCTAATAAAAGCAATTTATTACGTGCTTCCTTAGATGGTGATGCTGCAAATAAGTTGTGTTTGGGGTTTGCTCTGTTGTTTAGGTAAGTTATTTCTTGTTTTAAATTCTTTGACTCTGCGATCAAAGGATTAAGATGCTTGTCAAGGTTATTTTCAAATGCAGAATACACTACTGCAAGGTGTTCCAGGTGTATTGGCACAGTTATTTCAAATCCTTCTGCTTCGCAATGTCTGAGATTTTTTTTGTAAGGTGTAACATTTATTGCAAGAATGAGTGGGTGACGCGTGAAGGGATATCCTTCCCAACCACCCCCTGTTTGACTGAAGACATCCAAATTTCGTTGATTTGCATAACAAATAGCCTCCACCAACCAAGGAGTACAACAAGTTGATTCAACTCCTCGAAAATAAGCTCCAAAATAAGTTGGACTTCTTGAAGAACAAACTGATTTAAGTGTCCTTGTTTCAAAAGGATTATGAAAAGTTCCTCTATACAACACACCTGGCTTTTCCCAGTTTATAAGATCATATTCTGCAGGTGTTAACACAGGTTTTGACATGGTGTAGACAGAACTAGCGTGATGTTTTTAAACATTATTGAGTTACTCATTGGCAAGTGACAACAGTAACGAAACATTTATATACTTGCAACTCTCACCAAAGACTGGTGTTTGTATGAAAAATGATTATGAAGAGTCTGATCCTAAAACTGATTATAACCCTAATTTAATCACCAGAAATAGTGTCTACGGAATAAGTCAAGGCACAAAAAACAAAATTGAACGTGTTGTTTTGCTCGCCATGCTTGGTGCATTATGCGCCACTGCAGGATTAGCATATTTGAGCCATCAACTTAGCAAAGAAAAAAATCAAACACCCTCTTCTTCAATAAAACCCGACATCTCAGATAAAGTGATCATAGAAACAGACTCCACGCCAAGAAAAAAGCCTTCTGAAAACCAATTAGAGATTCAGATTGGTGGTGACCACAAATGATGGAGCAAACCACAATGCTTTTAAACAAAACTTCGTGTGATTCAATCATGGAAACACCACCTCTTGCAATGCTTAAACACCAGCATTGTCCCATGTGCAACCAAAAAAGCCTCACCCTGAGCGAAGCTGATGTTGAGGTGCCGTACTTTGGCACACTGCTTATTTTTGGCATGAATTGCGAAAACTGCAAGTATCACAAGTCAGATGTTGAAGCTGCTGAACAAAAAGAAGCATGCAAGTGGTCTTTAGAAGTGAGTTCAAAAGAGGATTTGAATTGCCGTGTTGTGCGTTCAAGTGAAGGACTGATTAAAATACCGTATGTGGGCAGCATTGAACCCGGACCAGTAAGTGAAGGATTTATTACAACTGTTGAAGGCGTGCTTAATCGCATCAAAGACCAAGTAGAAAGTTTGAAAGAAAGCGCTGAAGATGACGAGGACAAAACTAAAGCAAAGAATTTACTCAAGAAACTCCAAAAAGTCTTCTGGGGCGAAGAAAAAATAACCCTCACCATAGAAGATCCCTCAGGCAACAGTGCAATCATCTCAGACAAAGCAAAAAGAGAAGTGATGAAGCAGAAAAAGTAGAGAATTGTGATCAACAGAAATTATTTTACCTCAAGAACAACTTTTGTTCTTCTTCGCACCATATTTGCTGACTCTTCAAGCATACGCAGGTATTCAACGCGAGGTTTCTCAGCTTCTTTCTGATATTCTTCAATTTCAGCTGGTTTTTTGCGGGCACACTGCAATACCAAACCACCAACTTCTTGTGCAATAATTGTAATGGACTCTTCAGTACGGGGTTCTGCTTGACAAATAAACTTGAATGCATGATACAAGAAAAATAGGTCATATATGTTGCTCCACTTATCAAGTCTGTCATGATGCTTTTCAAGAAGATCTTTTGGCAAAATTCTTTCTCCACCCACAATTTTTTCAAGCCGGACAAGTATAGCATTACATTCTCTGTTTCTATAATCTTGGCACCTTCTTGCATCATGATAAACCTCACGATGGAGCGCACGCGATGTGAAAACTGCATCAAGAACTGCACAACCAACTTGGGTAGGGTCATCCAAAGCTTTACACAAACTATAGAAGTTCATAGTCTCTCCGCAAGTTTTGCAACCTGACTTCGGTATATGCACTGAGTTGGAAGAGTCACGTGCCCATACAAGGGATCACCTGCTAACTTATCTACCAGGTGTGCCAAACCATTATTCCACTGATTTACCTGAAAGTGCGGTCTTTCTACACTACCAGTTTGTTCAGGATCCCCAAGAACGATAACTTTGCAATTATCACCTGCTCGTGAAATAAGCAATTTCAATTGTTTTCTTGTAAGTAAATGAGCTTCATCAATAATGACATACTGATTATCCCATTGATCTCCAGCCTGAAACGTAGGTACTTCAAGTTCAAGAATACCTGCTGCTTCCATTGCAACCATTTTTTGTGTAGTCTCAGGTTTCGTCCACAACTCTCTATTAACACCAAATGTTCTTCTGATTGCATTACCAATTGGTGCCATCCACGGTGCAAGTTTTTTCCCTCGATCTCCGGGAAGCCAACCAATTCCTTCATCAAGTCCTATGAGTGGTCGAATGTATTTGAGAGAGCGATAGTTCCCAGCTGCAACTTCAGCAAAACCACAATAAGTTGCCCAAAGTGTTTTGCCACAACCTCCTGGACCCAACAAGGACACCAAAGGCGTGGGTCCAAATAAAAGCTCTGCTGCCAGCTTTTGCTGTTGCATGGGTCGTAAACCTGCATTAAAAGCATACCCTCGCAAAGGAGATTCTCCTCCCTGTAAAGGGCCTGATCCGCATTCAACAGCCCGCCAATATGCTTGCCTATAGAGCAGAGCGAGAGTCTCAGGAGTTTCTTCATCTTTAGCTTCTTTTTTTAAATCAAGAATTATTTTTCTATCTGCTCTTGACAATCTCTTAAGCAAATGGTTTACTTCTTGCATAGTAAGAGTTGTAGGTATCGGAATTTTTTCTAAGGCATCATACTTTGTTAGGTCAAACAACTTTTGCATTCTTTCTTCATACTTTAATGGCCGAATAACCAGCCCATCATTAGTTTGTTCCACCTGCGAATATGCCACAAGATCTTGACAACGTAGCTCAAGAAACTGGTTAGGTTTTAATTTCAGTCTGTACACATGTTCTGGAACAACAGGTGCAGATAATACCAATGGTCCTTTCATTGCATTTTTCAAAAATACACTATCGCAATCTACCACCACTCTTCCCGGATAGCGAGCATAGGGATCATGAATTCGTTCATATCTAAAAGGCGCTGTGCAAAATTCTAACAACATTTCTTTATTTGGTTTATCGCTAAGCAATTGTGCACACCTAACTCGGCAACGTGTGCGTGCATTAGTATCATCACTCACAAATTGATATCTGGTCGGTGTACTCAAGTCTTTAGTCATAAGCTGAATCATATCAAAAATCAGCCGATCATCAGCACCTGAATTGTATTTTGGTTTGCTCAAAAAAAGCTCTTCATCATGCTCATAAAAAAAAAACTTTCCCCCATTATCAAGAGTAACTCCTAACATATCTCTTTCAACAAATCTATTTTGACTGGTAGTGATGTCATCAATAACTCTGCTTGCCTCTCTCGCAGAAATCCTTACTCCATCATTTCTTTCAGAATGAGCTAAGCTATCAAGCTCTCCATGAACTATGCTTGAACAGACCACTACATTAGGGCCCTCATCATGAGGCTGTGGTGGCGTAAGTCTATCTGCAAGTGGATTTCCTGTTTTTTCATTAACAACTGCACCATTACCTGCAAGAATATGAGGAGCGAATGCTTGATTTATGACAACATTCGTGTCAAAAACGTAAACAGTTTTCCATTTTTCTTTAACTTCGATCTCTGGCACCATTTTGTTTTAGATCACCCGCACAGCTTATAAGAGTTTCTATTCTTCAGGAGTTACAAAAGAACATAGCGGTGTGGAATACACAAAAAAATGCCTCAAAAAGCACGAGGTGCTAATTTTGATATTGCACTTTTAGATGAAACACAAACTGCAAAAGCAGACATGCTGATAAGTATTTTACCACAAGCAAAACGTAAAGGTAAAATAGTTTGCATGGGTGATTTTACACACCAAATAGATAGAGAGGGTTTCACTGATAAAAATAATGGCATGACTCTTGCGCTCAGATTAATATACGGTGCACAATATTCAGGAGTAATCACTCTAACAGAAAACTATCGTAATTTTGCATCAAAAGATATCACCAAAAAAGCACCACGATATTAGTAAATTATCCAATTCTCATTACTAAACCCGAGTTCTTTGCGAACAGTGCAGTATCCCACTCCTGCATACGTAGCTATGCCTTGATCTGTTAATCCTGCATAAAAACCTTCTTGAACTTTACGTCTTTTTGAAAAAGGTATAGCTGTGCATGATTGAAAGCTTTTTTGGGGGTGTTTTATCATGCGTTTTCTCATTTGCATCCATGCTCTTTGAATTGTGAGGCCTGACATTTTTGTTTTTTTACTCACGCTTGCTCTTGATTCACGAATTTTGAGCGAAGAATACAGCCTCAATAGCACCTTATCACTAAGTCTTGAGCTATACTCTGGAAGTTTTTTTTTCCAAAGCCTTTGAACACTGTACTTTGAGATGTCAAGTTGAACTCCTGCTTCAGAATCGCTCAACCCGCTCCCGTAGCAAGCTATTGCACGTTCATGAATGCAGGGCAATCTTTCAATAGATGGTTTGCCTACAGCATAGTTTGGAGAAAAACCTTTGGCTCGCCAATAGAACTGAGTGGTTTTCTTACACACTCGCGCATAACGTGCCGCTTGACCTACAGAAAATCCTTTTTTGTGTGCATCACAAAGCAGATCTTCTTGTTCTTCAGAAATCTTTCCAGTCTGCAAATGAGTCGGCGAAAGTCCAAGACGATTCCACCACGTAATGACTGTGTTATCACTGCCAACACCTGCATATTCTCTTGCTTGACGAATGGAAAGTCTTTGTTTGTTTGCTTCAACAAGTTTGCAAACAGTTTCAAGAGCAGTCTTGTAAATGCGAACTTTAGGCCATGCACGCAAATCAAATGAAGGAAGCAGTTTCTTAAGTGTTTTTACAGCAGCAAACACGCATAACTTTTCTAAATTTTCACGAATACTTTGTAGATCAAGACCTGTTGTTGGCAAAAATAAACTAGTGCCTTTTGTAGCGCGAACAATACTGCGCAACACTGCATGTTCTTGTTTTGATAAAAAACCACTAATACCTGTAAGAACTTCTTCTGCAGTGTAAGCTGTTCTTGCTAAAGGTTCAGTAATTTGCTCAAAAGCCGTAGCATCTTGAGACTGCACATATTCTTTTATAAGTCCTTGATCAAGAGAACATAAGAAAGGTTGCCCTTCCCAACAAGTTCTTGTATCCAAAGCATGTTGCGCAAATTCAATTTCTTGAGTAGTGTATGCTCCTGAAGTAAGTGCTCTAATGCTTTTTTTTCTAACGCGAGCATTTCCGCTCTCAAGAGCCTTCAAAAGAGTTATTCTTTCTTCAAGAGTGTTATCTATCTGCCTTGCGTTACTCATAAGTGAGAACTAGAAGGTAGAGATTTAAAAAGCTCCCATTCATTGTCAAAAGTAGTTTAGGCAGTCATGCAATCAAAGAAACAATTTTCCTCTTTATTTTCCTAAAGGTAATCTTTATAAATCAAGCACTGTAATGAAGTGTTATGAAAGTCGGTATTATGTTTTCTGGAGGTAAGGATAGCACGTTTGCTATTGATTACTGCGTGTCCAGAGGTTGGAGTATTGAGTGGCTTTTGTCAGTCAAACCTAATAGAACTGATTGTTTTTTATTTCATTTTGCAACTGTTGAGCACACACCAGTGCTTGCTGAACAAATGGGTTTCAAGCATCGTTTGATTACTTGTTCAGTCGCAGATCCTGAGCAAGAAGCAGAATTAGTGAGAAAAGAAGTTGAAACCCTGCCAAAAGTTGATGCAGTTGTGCTTGGTGGTGTGGGCTTGCAAGAAACTCAATTACGAAGTATTCAAACAGCACTTCAGCCATTGCACATCGAAGTATTTGCAGCCCATGCAGGTCAGGAGCATGATAAAGTAATGCTTGCCATGCTTGACCAAGGCTACAGATTCATGATTACGCAAATAGCAAGTGATGGTCTTGGGCAAAAAGATTTAGGACTTGTTCTTTCGCCAGACAATATTCAACAATTCTTTAGTCGCAGTGCCAAGTTTGGCTTTCACGTAGGTGGTGAAGGAGGATACTATGACACCTTCACTATTGACGGACCCTTGTTCAAAAACAAAGTTCAGGTCATTGCATCACATCCTGTTATGGAAACCTCGTGCTCAGGTCATTTAGTAGTTGACAAGCTGGCGCTTGTTGCAAAAGAAGTTCTTGTGACACAAAAAAACTAATTCTGCGCAATTCTTAGATTAAGACAGTTGTCTTAAAAAAGAAGCAAACGCTTTTTAACGACAAGTGTCTTAACACGTCCTGTGCAAGAAAAACAAAAACTTGAACCACTTCTTGAAAAATACTGCGTGCAGTACCGCTTGTATGAGTTTTGTAAATGATTTTTACGTTCACTCACTCAATTCAAATTCTTTATCAGCATCTATTCTACGAATCAAATCCGCAATTTCACGAACAATCTGAAATGGTGCAGGAATGTTAGCTGTACGAGTGTCTGACTGTGCGGGAAGCTGTGCAGTGATTGAAGGAAAATTTCTATCAGCCTTGCTTAACAAACATGAAATTTTGCGTAGAATGTCCTCTCTTCCATCAAAAAACAGTTCAAAAGAATTACCTGAATATCTTGCCTCAAGCTGCACTTCACCAGCATACACTAATTCTTCACCCTCATCAGAAATTTTATACGAAATACGTCCTCGCGAAAGAACTCGTTCACCATGTCTATCAGAATCACTGCCGCCAATACATGAATACACCCTCGCAAGGAGAGGCATGATGAAGAACTAGTGGTTCTTGTACTTAAACGTTTCTTTTCTCAAAAGTTCGTACATTAATTTATTGCTTACCGTCTTCCTATCTGTCCTTTTTGGATTTTTTCCATAAGCTTTTCTGGGTCTGTGCCTTTGAACATTTTCATGAGCTTCTTACCTTGACGATACTGCTTAAGCAAGTCACGCACATCACCCACACTCACTCCACTACCTTTGCTTATGCGTTCCATGCGCTTGACATCAATCACATCAGGGTCTTCAAGTTCTGCTTTTGTCATGCTGTTCATAGCATGTTTCCACAACTCTAGCTTTCCTTCTTGCACTGCAAGAGCTTCTTTGGGCATCTTGAGCTGCCCCATGCCCGGAATCATTTCCATAATTTTGCCAAGGCTTCCCATGTTTTGCATGGCCTTCATTTGCTGGTATAAATCAATAAGATTAAACTCGCCTTTCATAAGTTTTTTCTCAAGATCTTGCGCATCTTCCTGAGTAATTGCTTCATTGGCTTTTTCAAGTAATGCCTCAATATCACCCATGCCTAATAGTCTGCCAACAAATCCTTTTGGATTAAAAGGTTCTAAATCATCAGCTTTTTCACCAACGCCAATAAAAAGTATAGGTGCTTTGCTTATGGCGCATGCGCTTAATGCACCCCCGCCTTTCGCAGTGCCATCCATTTTTGTGATGATCACTCCAGTAATTGCTGCTGTGTCATGGAATGCTGTTGCTTGTGCTTGGGCTGCTTGGCCAATATCTGCACTAATAACGAGAATTCGTTCATCAGCATTGACTGCTTCACTTACGCTACGTAGTTCTGCAAGCAAGTCTTGACTGATTGCATCTCTTCCTGCAGTGTCTATAATAAGAACATCATATGCTGCGCACTGCAATTCATATTTTTTCCAAATCGCCACTGGATCTTTGCTTTTTTCAGTAAATACTGTTACATTAATTGTCTTGCCAACCTGCTCGAGCTGAGCCATTGCAGCAGGTCTGTGCACATCAAGACCAAGCAAGGCAACTTTTTTGCCTCGTTTCATAAAATATTTTGCAAGCTTGCCTGCAGTAGTTGTTTTACCACTTCCATACAAGCCCACAAGCATGATTTTGGTTTGCGCACGCTGCTGAAGTTCTTTGCGTTCACCACCCAAAAACTGAGTGAGCTCTTCATACATGATGTGAATGAGTTGCTCACGCTTAGTGAGTCCTGGAGGTAGTTCTTCTTGCTTGGCACGTTTCTTAATAGTTTCAGTAAGTTGAAGCACGAGTTTTACATTAACATCTGCACCAAGAAGTGCACGCTGAATGTCCTTCACAAGCTCAAGCACAAGCGTGTCATCCACAAACACAGCACTTGCTATCTTTGCAAGAGTTGCTTTGAGGCTTTCACCAAGCTTTTCCAGAACCATACGCTGAATGGGGCTGGCAGGGTATTTAAAGATTGGCTGAAGATGCTTGTTATAGAACGCGGATTGCTGCTGCTTGTTTGAGCGAGGACTTCTAAATGCCTGAACAAAGATGCCGGGCGTTTCTCTGAACAGGAAATGCAGCATCCCTAGAAAAAGTAGTACGTACGTGTGACAGCAAGCGAAGCGAGACTTTCTACAGCGCCCAACACCTCATAACTATTATATACTTGAATTTGTGTTTTGTCTCAAAAAGAGGTTTATATGGCAAAGGCTGCTAAATTCGTGCGATGGTTTAAGGATGTTTCTCTCAAAGATATTGCACTGGTTGGGGGTAAGACTGCATCCTTGGGTGAGATGATTCGTGGCTTGAAGGATGTTCCTGTGCCTGATGGTTTTGCCATAACAAGTAAGGCCTACTGGTTTTTCGTGAAACAAGCAGGCATTTGGAAACAAATCAGTTCTTTGCTCAAGGGTGTTGATGCCAAAGACGTGACTATGCTGAATGCGCGTGCAACGCAAGTACGCGAGTTGTTTCTGAATTCATCACTTCCTCCTGAACTTGAGAAGGATATTTGTGAAGCATATAGTCTGCTTTCAAAAAAGTATGGAAAAATTGCTTCTGATGTTGCAGTGCGTTCGAGTGCCACTGCTGAAGATCTTCCTGGAGCGAGTTTTGCGGGACAGCAAGAAACGTTTTTGAATATTCATGGAGAAAAAGCATTGCTTGAAGCATGCAAAAAATGTTTTGCCTCATTGTTTACTGCACGTGCCATTGCCTACAGGCTTGAGCAAGGGTTTAGGCATGAGCAGGTGGCATTGTCTATTGGTGTGCAAAAAATGGTGCGTTCTGACAAGGCCTGCAGTGGTGTAATGTTTACGCTTGATACAGAGTCTGGCTTTCGAAATGCAGTAATAATTAATGCCAGTTATGGTCTTGGAGAAAATATTGTGCAAGGAAGGGTGAATCCTGATGAATTTGTTTTTTTTAAGCCAACACTTGTGCAAGGTAAAAATGCATTGCTCTCAAAACGTCTTGGGCTGAAACAAGAACGTATGGTGTATGGCTCTGAAAAAAAACCAACGTATAATGTTCCTGTTTCAAAGCGTGATCGTTCTTGTTTTTGTATTACTGATGCAGAAGCTTGTGAGCTCGCACAGTATGGTCTTGTGATAGAGCAGTATTATTCTCTGTTGCACAAAAAACCAACTCCCATGGATATTGAATGGGCTAAGGATGGCATGACAGGCAAGTTGTTTATTGTGCAATCACGTCCTGAAACTGTGCAAAGCCAAAAACGTCATGATGTTGTTGAGGAATTTGTGCTTAAAAAAACTGGCAAAGTACTTGTGAAAGGGCGCAGTGTTGGCAACAAAATTGGTGCAGGCAAGGCGCGTGTGTTGTTGAACGTGAAACATATTGAAAAGTTCAAGCCTGGCGAAGTGCTTGTGACTGAGATGACTGATCCTGATTGGGTTCCTGTTATGAAAAAGGCTGCTGCAATTGTGACAAATCGCGGAGGACGCACATGTCATGCAGCAATAGTTTCTCGCGAACTAGGCATTCCTTGTGTTGTTGGTACAGGTAAGGGCACGCGTGTTATCACGCAAGGAATTCCTGTGACAGTGAGTTGCGCGCAAGGTGCGGAAGGTGTGGTGTTTGAGGGTGTGCTGCCTTTTTTTGTTGTACAACATGAATTAAGCAAGTTACCAAAAACAAAGACTGAGATTATGATAAATCTTGCAAATCCTGAGCAGGCGTTTGAATTGTCTCAATTACCTAATGATGGTGTGGGGCTGTGTCGCATGGAGTTTGTGGTAACTGAGCACATCAGGGTTCATCCGCTTGCATTATTGAACTACGCGAGTTTGCCTCGACAACTCAAGCAAAAAATTAACAAAATTACTCCTGAGTATTCTGCAACTCGCAAGGCAGATTTTTTTGTTGATAAGCTTACTGAGGGTGTTGCTACAATTGCTGCTGCATTTTATCCAAAACCTGTTATTTTACGTTTTTCTGATTTCAAAACAAATGAGTATGCGGGCTTGCTTGGTGGCAGGATGTTTGAGCCAGTTGAGGATAATCCTATGATTGGCTGGCGTGGTGCTTCACGTTATTATTCGTCATACAAAAAAGGGTTTGCGCTTGAGTGTGCTGCAGTAAAGCGAGTACGTGAATCTATGAGCTTGAAGAACTTGAAAGTCATGATTCCTTTTTGCAGGACTGTTGCTGAAGGGGAAAAAGTGCTTGCAGAAATGGCAAAACACGGGCTTGTGCGTGGTCGTGATGGTCTTGAGGTGTATGTCATGTGTGAGATTCCTTCTAATGTCTTGCTTGCGGAAGAGTTTTGCAAACTGTTTGATGGGTTTAGTATTGGTTCTAATGACTTGACTCAGCTCACGCTTGGTGTGGATAGAGATAGTGAATTGCTCGCGAATGTGTATGATGAACAAAATCTTGCTGTTAAAAAACTGATTTCTGAAACGATTCGTGTTGGCCACACATTCAAGCGTCATGTTGGCATTTGTGGTCAGGCACCAAGTGATTTTCCTGAATTTGCAGCATGGTTAGTGAAGCAGGGCATTGATAGTATTAGCCTAAATCCTGATACTGTGTTGCGTACAAGAAAAAGTATTGCAAAAGCTGAAAGACAGTAATGAGTTTTTAAAATTCTCAGCAGCTCTGGTGAAAATGTGTGCTGCTGCCTATCAACCGATGTTTATGACTGCGGTCAATAACTGAGGTTTTAGGCTACGAACCGTAGTGAGTCTGCCAAGGTGAGCGAGCGTGTTGGCATATGACGAGTTGCCGTCGTTGATTACGAGTCGTGCACGACTTGTAATCTCAGAACTGCGAACAGTGATGATGATTGAGAGCAGGTGAGGCATGGCTGGTGAAGCAAGAAGTACGCGAGTTCGGCAGCAGCGACGCTTGAGGAATTCCGAAAGCTCGGAACAACGTGACGTTGAGCTCAGAGGCGAGATTTTCACCAGAGCCATTCTCAGGTGCAGCTTTTTAAAGCGGTGTTGACCAGGACTGTGGGTGGCTACACCTGCACATAAATCTTTCTAAGATGTAGCCACCCAGCACGTCGTGGTTAGGATGATTTGGCTACCCAATCTTCACAGCTTTTCCTTGTTGTAACTGAATGACGTAGTCCAAGCACTTCTCCGTCTTTGTCAAAAGCAACCTTAATATACTTCTTCAACTCACCTATTAGGATGGCTCTTGTACTTGTACTTATTGCGCTGTTAGTTGTTCTTGTTTTGGTTATTGTCATTCTTGTTGCATGGTATGTTGGCACGTATAATGCGTTTGTGCAGTTGAAAGCTGACATTCCTAAGTCATTGAGCAATATTGAGGTGTTGCTCAAGCAACGTCATGATGAACTTCCTAAACTTATTGCATCAGTGAAAGGCTACCTGAAACACGAAAAGAGCACGCTTGAAGAACTAACCAAAGCACGTACTGCATGGATGCGTGCAAAAACTTTGGAACAAAAAGCAAAGCTGGACAACCAAATTAGCGGTGCACTCAAGACTATTTTTGCAGTGGCTGAGAATTATCCTCAATTACGCGCGTCTGAAAACTTTCAGCAATTACAACAGCGCATTTCTGGCTTGGAAAATGAGCTTGCTGATCGTCGTGAGTTTTACAATGATAGCGTGACCACTTTTAATGTGCGTATCAAGCAGTTTCCTGCAAATATTGTTGCCAAAAACATGGGATTAAATCAGGAATTCCAAGTGTTTAAAGCCTCTGGTGAAGAAACAAGTGATGTTGATGTGAAGTTTTAATTTTTAGTTATATTAAATTAGAATGTATTATGCCATGCTGCAAAACTTGTTGTGCGCAACTGTTCTGCTTCTTCAGGCAAATCTCTTTGTGTTGGTGTGAGTGCATCATCGAGAGAGCCATTAAGCAGTTTTTCCACTGCACACTTTACTTGTTTTTTGCTGAATAATTCTGGAATGCATCGTGTTCCTGCACCAATTTTGTGTGTTGGCGTACGCTCAGTAGGTGTTAGTATCAAAATTTTTTGAGAAGGATAAAGCACTCTGAGGGTATTGAAAAAAAGGTCAAATTTTGATGGCTCATCCGGGTCTTCTTTATCAGGGTCATACGTCATAACAACAAGGTGATGAGGATTTTTTCTCAATATATTAATCGCACCATAGGGTGCGGCAGTTTCTAAAATAATGCGTCGTCCATGATATGTTTCTTGTTCGTCCCAAAGATAGTTTTTGAGCAAGAGTGCTTTGTTTATTGGCTGGTCAATGACGAGTATTGAAAGTGGAGTGGTCATTTTTTACTGCCCAAATATTTCTTTCCTAAATTCTACAAAATACTTCATGTTACAAGGTTTTGAGAGAAAGTATGCAAATAAGTGTGCTGCAGCAGTTATTGAAGGGTCTTGTGTCATGGCTATTCTTCCTGTTTCTTTTATTTCTCCGCTCCAGAGAACAAGTCTGGGGTGCTGCTTTCCTTCTATTTCTTTAGCAAGCTCAACTCCTGTTGGTTTTCCCATTTGATTATCAAGAATACAAACATCATATTGTCTTTTGTTGATCATATCTCGTGCTTCAGCACCATTTTGAGCAATATCTAATTGTAGAACAATACCTTTTTCTTTGAGTGCTGGTGTGACAAGACTGCTGATTGCGTTTTCACCAAAAGTTCGTATTATTTCGTTATCGTCTGCAAGAAGTACTGTGAGTGTCTTATTCATGTCTTCACCTTGTTGTTTTAAGCAAGAAGTGATTTATAAGCTTGTTGTTCTCGCGAGGTGATTACCTGTGAAGGGATTGTTCTTGTACGCTATGCCTGGTGCATACACTGGTTTTGACACAAGTTTTTGCAAGAATTCTTTCATGCGTTTTGTGAGTGGTATGCGTTACTTTTGAGATGCCTGTCCATTCTTCAACTGCACTGCCTATGAGTTTTGCTGTTTTGCAATAGAATGAATCAATAGTGTCAATTATTCCGCCATCATGAGGATTAAGCTTATCATCAAGCGACATGTATGAATAAGCACCTACTTCTTTAAAAATCATTGCTTGGTGTTCTTCACGTCTTATAATTTTATTGAAATTTATCAAGAATGAGTTAGCAGACTTATTCAGGGTGTGAATATTTTTTTCCCTTGCCAAAAGCTTTAAATAAGTCTGAACAAGTATCAAATGCATGAGCGAAACAGCAACAATTCAGCAAGTATTTGATGAAATTAAAGATATAAAGAAAGAAGTGGAATTCATCAAAGAACACATGTTTGACTTTGATACTATCTTGAGCAATGAAGAGATGAAAAGGTTTGAGCAAAGCCTCAAAGAATTAAGAGACGGTAAGACAACCTCTCTTTCTGACTTGAAAAAGGAATTGGGGTTATGAAGTTTCAGGTAGAATTTTCTTCGCAAGCAACAAAGTTTCTCAAAAAGTGTGATCTTACTCTAACAAAGCGACTCATTGAACGCATAGAAACACTTTCAGAAGACCCTTTTCCCACTGATGTTAAAAGAATTGTTAACAGGGCTGAGAAAATCTTTAGAGTGCGAGTTGGAGACTATCGGATTCAGTATAGTTTTTTTTATGAAAAGACGCTGGTATTTATTTCTGATGTAGACAAACGGCCGAGAGCCTACTAATTTGAACCGGTCGTTCCATCAAAAGGTCAATCTTTAAAAACCAATCATTCTCTCTGTACTAGTATGCAATCCTACACTCCAAAAACAATTGAGCCTGCAGTGCTTGACTTTTGGCTAAAGAATGATATTTATGCAAAAGCAAAGGCACAGGGCGCAGGTAAGAAAAAGTATTACTTTCTTGATGGACCACCATACACAAGCGGTAAGGTACACTTAGGTACTGCGTGGAATAAGTGCATGAAAGACATGGTGTTGCGTCACAAGCGCATGATTGGCATGGATGTCTGGGATCGCGCTGGTTATGACATGCATGGCTTGCCTACTGAAAATAAGGTTCGTCAAAAACTGAAGTTGCATTTCAAAAAAGATATTGAGGAATTTGGTCTTGCGAAGTATAATGCTGAGTGTGAAAAATTTTCTGTTGAGATGATGAACATCATGAATGACACGTTTGCAAAACTAGGTGTATGGATGGATTTTAATAATGCATACATGCCTATCACAAGAGAGTTTATTTCTGCAGAATGGTTTTTGATTAAGCGTGCGCATGAACAAAAGCGTTTGTATGAAGGCTTGCGTACCATGCCATGGTGTGGGGGTTGCCAGACAAATCTTGCAAAGCACGAGCTCGAGTACAAGACTGTGACTGACACCAGTGTATTTTTGAAATTAAAAGTCAAGCCAAAAAAAGACAGTGCATCTGGTGTTGCGTTGAGCAAAAGTGAATTTCTTATTATCTGGACCACAACCCCATGGACTATTCCGTTTAATCTTGCAGTTATGGTAAATCCTGATCTTGACTATGTTCGTGCAAAGATTAATGAGACTGATGAGACGTGGATTATGGCCAAGGCACTTGCAGGCCCGCTTGTGGGAGCTGTTGCTGGCAAAACAATGACTTTACTCGAAGAATTTAAGGGTGAATCATTAAAGGGTGTTGCGTATGAGCACCCGTTTGCTGATGTGATTCCTGAATATGCTGAATTAAAAACGTTGCACCAAAAACTGCACACAGTTGTGTTAAGCCAGGAATATGTTGATACCTCTGCGGGTTCTGGGCTTGTGCATTGTGCTCCAGGATGTGGTCCTGAAGATTATGAAGTGGGTCATGACAATGGACTTCCTGCGTGGAATTTGGTAAATGAACAAGGCCAGTTTCCTCCCAAATGGCCAAGTTTTGCAGGATGTATTGCACGAAAGCATGATGCAAAATTCATTGAGTTACTTGAACAGCGTGGCGTAGTGATTGCCACAACTCCTGTTGAGCATGAGTACGCGCACTGTCAGCGTTGTCATGCACCTGTTATTTTCCGTACAACAACTCAATGGTTTTTCCGTATTGAAGACTTAAAAAAACGCATGATTCGCGCAAACAAAAAAGTGTTGTGGGTGCCGCAGGCTGGTTTTAATGCATTTGAGGCATGGCTGACAAACTTGCGTGACAACAGTATTACCAAGCAAAACTTTTGGGGCACTCCAGTGCCGATTTGGCGTTGTGACTCGTGCAAGCGTTATGAGGTGTTTGGCTCTGTTGATGAGCTTGAAGCAGTGAGTGGGAAAAAAGTGAGTCAGTATCATCGTCCGTGGATTGATGAAATAGCCTATCCATGCAGCGCGTCAGAAAATCAGAACCACAAGTGTGCGGGTTCTCTTCGTCGCCTCACTGATGTTCTTGATGTCTGGGTTGATGCGGGCACTGCGTCATGGAATTGTTTGGATTATCCGCAGCGTAAAGACTTGTTTGACAAATTGTTTCCTGCTGATTTTATTCTTGAGGGTAAAGATCAGATTCGCGGGTGGTATAATCTGCTTATGGTCGCGAGCATGATTGCGTTTGGCAAGAATTCCTTTAAGGCAGTGTTCATGCACGGCTTTATTGATGATGCATCTGGTCGTAAGATGAGTAAGAGTTTGGGTAATCAGATTGAGCCTGATGAAGTCACGAGTCAGTATGGTGCTGATACTTTGCGTTATTATCAGCTTGGTGCTGCAGTGCCTGGTGTTGACCAAATGTATAATCAAGAAGATGTTAAGCTAAAGTTCAAGAACTTGTTGATTTTGTGGAACACACACCAGTTTATTCTTGACTTGTCAAAAAACACTGGCCTTGTGCCTGGCAAACCTAAAAAGCCTGGTGTTGCTGAACAGTATATCTTGAGCAGGATGAATTCTGTGGTGCAAGAAGTCACGAATGCGTTTGCGCAGTATCACTTGAATGAAATTCCATGGCTTGTGGAGTCATTATACTTGGATGTGTCTCGCACGTATATTCAGTTGATTCGTGATAAGGCAAGTACTGGTACGAAAAAAGACCAGCAGCTTGTGCTTAGTACATTGTTTACTGTATTTGAAGCATTACTACGATTGTCTGCGCCGGTTATGCCTTTTATTGCTGAGCAAATGTATCAAAATTTCAAGACCGCATTTGGTTGTGCTGCAGAATCAGTGCACTTGCTTTCTTGGCCTAAAGTGGTGAAAAAGTGTTTGCAGCCTCAGCTTGAGGAACAAGTGATGTATGCGCAAAACATTATTGAGTCTGCACTGCATTGTCGTGAGCAAGCAAAGCTTCCTGTGCGCTGGCCCTTACAAAGAGTGCATGTTGTTGTAGAAAAGAGTTTGCAGAAGCTGGTTGTTGGAGTGCAGGAAATCATTAAGCAACAAGCAAATGTGAAAGAGGCTGTTGTGCAAAGTGTTGCTGCAACAGGTGATGGTTTGATTACTGAGGAATTTAAGGGAGTGACTGTGAAGACAACAACCCTTGCAGGAGGCAAAGTACAGTTGTTGATTGTGCAAACTCCTGAACTTGAAGCAGAAGCAGTAGCTCGCGAAGTCATGCGCAAAGTGCAATCCTTGCGTAAAGAAGCTGGCCTGCAAAAAGCTGACAGGATTGAGCTCACGCTTGAAACAAGTGAAGTTGCAAAAAAAATGTTGTCAGCATGGCAAGAGCTTTTGTTGCAAAAGTGTGGGGTAAAAGAACTGTTGTTTAGCATTCGTGCAGGAACTCACACTGCAGAAGTGGACGTGAAAGGTAACAAAGTATTGATTGGCATTATGAAGGTGTAAATGGCAAAAACTCTGAATGTGCTCGTGGTTGAGGATGCTCCAAATTATTCTCGTTTAGCAAGAGCCCAGCTAGAGTTGTGGAAACAAAAAGGCGGAAGCAATGGATTTGATGACTATGCAGTTCAGATTGAAAAACTTCCTGAACAAGTGCTTGGTATGATTACTGATGAAATTCATCTTGTTGTTCTTGACATGGAACTTGATGATGGTAGTGGGGGCTATGATGGAGTTACTGATGTGTTGGTTCCTGCAAGAAAAAAAGGCTATCAAGGTGCAGTATTGGGTTGGACTGGAGCGCGTCATGAACGGTTCAGGAATTATCAAAAAAGAGCCACAGATGCAGGTGCAGATGGTTTTGTTTCTAAAGATCAAGCAGCAAAAGAGGGAGTGTTTATCCAAGAAGTCAATAGTGCACTTGAAAACGCTACAAAACGGTTGAACAGCAAATGAAGGTGTGTGCAACAGCCTCAGCTTGTTTCATCTTGTTGCTTTTGCAAAAATGATGGAAATACCTCTTTTTTTCGCAGACTTTGCAACTCTTTCGTAATTCTTGCGAATTTCTCGGAAGGTTTACTGATTTTTCTCAGTAAAACACTTAAATGAAGAATTAGTTAAATCAACGACGCCGGCGTCGGCTAAGCCGGTAGGTCGCTGGATTGAAACTCCAGTGCTCGGAAGAGCTCCGGGGTTCAAAAATCTATCGATCCCTGATGGGTTGAAACTCCCCGCGCCGGCGTTATCTTTTTGTTAAGAAGAACAAACAGGTGTTACTATTTATTAACAGCTCATTTGAATGACTTTGTTGAATGCTAACTGAAGAAATCTTCCTTCATAAGCTTTTTATAATGCTACGCGTGATGTACTTAGATGTTTACGTGCCGAGGCGACTCTGTGTGTGCGTTTTGAGGTGTTTGTATGAAAAAATCAGCAATTATTGAAAGCCTGGAATGGCGTTATGCGACTAAGAAGTTTGATTCTGCAAAAAAAGTTTCTGATGAAGACTTTAATGAAATTCTTGAGGCTGGCAGGCTTGCGCCAAGTTCTTTTGGTCTTCAGCCATGGAAGTTTGTGGTCATTACTGATCCAGTACTCCGTGAAACTCTCAAGTCAGCAGCCTATGGTCAAGCCCAGGTTACTGATGCATCACATCTTGTTGTGCTAACAGTGCGCACTGATGTTGATGCAAAATACGTGCGTACATATGTTGAAAAAATTGCTGCAGTGCGTAAGATGTCTGTTGATGCCCTAAAGGGTTTTGAAGACATGATGCTTGGCACGATTACAAGAATGACTGTACCTCAAGTTGTTGATTGGTCGAGTCGTCAAGCATATCTTGCATTAGGCTTCATGCTTGAGACTGCTGCACTCAAAAAAATTGATGCATGCCCTATGGAAGGTTTTGATGCAGTGCAGTGTGATGAAATTCTTGACCTGAAAAAGCAAAACCTGCATGCCTTGGCACTCATGACATTGGGCTATCGCGGGGAGGATGCGTCAGCAGGCTATGCAAAAGTGAGGTTTGGTGCAGATGAAGTCATACTGAAGAAGTAGGTTTTGCGTTTTTTCAGATTAGGAGTCGCAATCGTTGATCAACGCGTTGTATTGCAAAAAAGTCTTTGTCTGTTGTTTTCAAAGGGTAATTTCTGTTGATTGCCATGCTTGCAATGAGAATGTCTACTGCAGGAATTGGGGTTCCTATGGTTCTGAGTTTAACACTAAGGTGCAACGCTAACCTGAAGTCATCATCAACAGGAAAAAGTATCTCACATTCAGGAAGCGCAGGAGGATACTCAATAAGAGAAAACATTGTTACAGTTCCGCGTTCCCCATCAATTAATCGGTTCGTGTCAAGGATAATCGTTTCCATGCTTTTTCCTGTGTCTTCGTGTGAAATGCTTTCCAATCCATTTTTGAAACTTTCTTGAGGTCTTGCTGGAATTCTTTTGAAAAAGTCTCAAGAAGTTTTTCCCCTGAAACTGAAGTGCGAAGATTCTGCAATTTACTTACTATACTTCTTCGTGCCACTTCGCTCCACTTAATATCAGGATGATTTTTCATCTCACTATATACTTCATTAGGAACTGCTAAGGTGATATGTGCCATATTTATGTAGGTTATGTATTTTATGTATATAAATCTTTTGCTTAATTCTGTGGCGCAAACGCAGAAAGGTTCTCTAAGGCAGCACAAAAATCATCAATGCTGAATGTTTCAGTCTGCACTGAGTGCATAGTGAATTCATTAATTCCTACGCTAAAATAGGCAAGTGCAATTGCTCTTCCGCCATGATGAATAAGAGGGTATGTGCTGAACTTTTTCATGTGATCAAAGGCTTTTCTTAGGTGTTCAGTATTTTTTGGGGTCTTTAACTGCTGGACAAACAATGTATGCTTTTCCAGGAGTCAATTCAGTGGAACTTCCGTGTCTTGCAAAAACCTCAAGAGTTGATTTTGGGGTTGCTTCATAAAGTGCCCGCCTTTAGAAGTTATTCTCTGATAAATTTCTTGAAGTTTTATACCTCATAAAAGCACCGTGACATTTATGAGTCTTGGAAGTTTATTTACTCCTTGGCTCCTTTCCAGAGCAGGTTGAAATACTTTCTGTAGTCCTCAGCAATTTTTGCATTTTCAATGAGGTAAATATCTTCTGTATCCCAGAGTATGTTTGCCACCTTATTGCCAAAAATCCAAATGACTAAGGGACTACCAAATTGTTTTGGCAAATAACGAACCTGCATGTTTGGTTGAGTGTTGATTGGTTGGTTGCGCGTGCGTTCAAGGGCAAGATGATGTCGTTTAATTTTACGTTTCACTCGTTCTGCATCAAACTGTTTGAAAAACTTTTGATAGCGATCAAACAATAATCCGTTGGCGCCAATCAGATAAAGGTCTTTGCGTGTTTGTAACACTTCTTGGCAACATACCTGGATGCCAGAAAAGCCATGCAGCACTCTGCTTTTTTGATTCCACAAAAGCTCAAAATGTGCTTTGAGTGAGTCGCTTACGTCTTGACTTTCAATTCTGAAAAGAGTAATGTCATTCTTTGTTGCTACGCTGATAAGAGTCTTGTTTGCGTACATGATGACAAATGCTGTGCTGAGTAATTCTTGTGGTGAGAACTTTATGCTTGTGTGGGGGAGTTCTTTGATTGCGTCTGCAAGCTGCTGCATTGATGGAGTGTATAACACTTTGACTTTGATGCCTTGTGTTGCTCGGCGTTGGTGAAAGTGGCGGATGAAACTAAAAAATGGTTCTGAAGGAGTTGTTGCGCCCATCACGCGATACTCGTCACCTTTTTTGAGGGTGCGAAGAATGTCGTCATATGCTGTTTTCACTCCTTTGATTCCTTTGAAGATTGCTGCTTCAGATTGGTGCTTGGAAAGTTTTTGACTTAGTTCTAGGTCAGGAATGATTTTTTGAAGTTGTTCTTTTTGTTGGCTGAACTGTTCTTCGCGTTCACGTACGTAGTCAAGAATGCGTGAGGGTGGTGCTGCTTCAAAGTATTTGACGCCTGATTGTATGACAACAGTGACAAGTCCTTTTTGTTGGAGTTTGTCGAGTACTTCATAAATTTTTGATGATGCTGCGCGTGATTTCTCTATGATTTTACCTGTGCTTGAACTGCCAATTTCTGAAAGTGCAAGATACACGCGTATTTCTGATTTTGTTAGGCCTATTTCTTCAAGTATCTGTGTGTCCATGGTTTGTGAAAGTGTTGTGTGATTCATAAAGCTTTCTTTTTCTCCCCCATAAGGGTGAGGCAATATTTATATTCACAAATTGATAACTATGATAAAGTAATAACAGCAGAACCCTGTAATAACCGAAGAGGTAACAAACATGATGAACCAGATAAAACAAAAAACGAAAATCATAAAACAGCTGGGCTATGCAGTAGCAGGAACACTTTTAGCAGGAATGTTCAGCATGGCAAGAGCTGATGATGGCATTCGAGCAAATGCAGACCTGCTTAGCAGAATTCAAGTCACGCGCAACAGATTCAATGACAAGCCAGATATTCAAGATGAACAAGCACGACTTCGACTTACCGGAAGTTATGCCACAGGGCCTGTTGAACTAGGCGCACGGGCAGGTATCTACACAACAACTGTGCCTAATCTTCTTGGTCCAGAATTTCAGGGCAATGGCTCACAAAATCTTGACACTGACTTACTTTTTGACAGAGCAAGCGTGAAAATCAAACTAAGTCCTCCACTCTCAGTTTCTGGTGGATTGCTCAAGCAGCCTAATGCAGGAACAATAGCACTCATTGACTCTGACCGCGCAAGCTTGGAAGGTAGAGCAGAATATGAAAACAATGGCGTAAAAGCAGAAGTTTGGTACAGCACAGGTACTGGAGTGAGTGTGCAAAACATTTCAGACACAACCTCTCTTGGTGGGCAAGCAAGCTACACGCACAAATTAGGAAATACAACTCTGAAAGGCAACCTTGGAATTGAAGAATTCCTTAACCTAGACTCAAGCGAGAATAGAACAAACAGTAAAGATGCGCGCTTCAGAATAATCAATGAAGGGTTGAGTGCAAGTCTGACAACACAAATTGGACTTGTGAAAGTGTATGGCGGAGCAACACAAAATCTTGCAATGACTGAAAATAACAAAACATGGACTGCTGGAGTGCAAATCGGTGAGGCAAAAGAACCTTGGTCAGGAAAACTCACCATAGAATACGACTGGACTGAGAAAGATGGGTTGCGCGCTGAACGAACATTAACTGGCAGCCCTGGCACAAACTATACTATCTGGAAAGCACGGGCAGAACTTAGAGCCACACCAAACTTTAGTGTCTACGGATTCATAGGACTGCCAACACACATCATCAAAACAAGCATTCACGACAATGAAACACAAACTGCACTCGAAGCTGGATTGATTGTCACACTGCCGATTGGAAAGTAGAAAAAAATGAAGAGGGTGGTCTGGCGAACAACACGACCAACAGTGCGTGTTGTAGTGCGTTGTAAAGATACATTTATAAACAAGTGTTCATTTTATTGAACATATGTTCAAAGAAGTAAACATGCTTCGTCCGTTTTTGGAAAGCAATCGTGAGCTAAATGTGCGAGAGCATGCACGTTTACAACGCTGCACTCCTGCAACTTCATCAAAATACCTGAGAGAGTTTTGTGAGCAAGGTGTTCTTTCTTGTCGTCATGAAAGAAATCTATTGCTCTATGCACCTGCTGAGTCAGAGGCATTTCGTACGATTAAAAAAAACTGGAATGTAGAACTGATTCAGGAGTCAGGTCTTGTGCAAGGTCTTGTGCATGAACTGCGCGAGCCTCTTGTGATTATGCTGTTCGGGTCATATGCCAAAGGTGAAAACACTTCTGAAAGCGACATTGATGTGTTTGTTCTGACGCGCACACAAAGGCAAGTTGAGCTGGTACGCTTTGAGAAAAAACTGCGTGCGAGAATTCACTTGTTTGTATGCACACCTTCTGAAGTTGTCAAGCTTCGCAAAAAAAATCCTCATTTACTCAACAATGTTGTCAATGGGGTTCGCTTGCATGGTTTTTGGGAGATTTTCTAATGTTTGCAGATTTCGTGCGTTCTGGCAAGGTAAGAACTACGCAGCCTGATATTGCGCTGGCAAAGTCATTACTTATCATGAGCAAGAAAGGTGTGCTGTTTGCAAAAACTCATTCAGTGAATGAAGATAATGCATCTCAGCTTATGGTCCTGTATTATGAAGCATTGCGTCAGGTGTGTGAGGCAGTGTGTGTGATTCAGGGCTATAAAGTGTTCTCTCATGAAGCATTTACTGCTTTTATTAAAGAATTACTCGGTGACTCTCGTCTTGCAGAACAATTTGATCGTTTACGAAAACTAAGAAATGGTGTGAATTATTATGGAGAAGCAATTAGTGCTGCAGAAACAATAGCGGTTAGTCAGGAAGTTCCTGAACTCATACTAAAATTACAGCGTACAATAAAGGTCAGTGAGTAAGGTTTGTTTCTACTGGATGAGTTTCTGTTTGAGCAGATTTGTAGAAAACTCAACTGAGGTCTCGCCGCCACCGCGCCGGTCGCGCAGCCTCATTGAATGGTGTTGAGTTGCTACAGTCACGAAGTCTCGCTCTCGCGTTATTGCTGCAGTTAGATGCGCGCCCTTCAAGGCGGCGGTGGCAGACTTTCCTACAAAGCCAG
>JAHFOI010000033.1 GCA_023266895.1 Candidatus Woesearchaeota archaeon | reverse complement strand
GCTGAATGAGTTTGGTGTACTGCTTGTTGAAGGTGTAGCAGGTGGCATGTTATTCCACGCGCACATCAACACTTACTACGTGTAGTGGTGAGCGAGGTATGAGCTCAACATAATTATTGCCTGGGCGAATTATTGAGGAAATGTCTCTGCTAAACGTGGCTGTTTTTTGGTCAAATGCATCAAGGCGGCCGTTTATGTTTGTAATGCCTGATTTTTTACTTTCATCATCAACAAATAATACCTTAAGCACAACATGAGAAATTCGTGACTGTACTTCTTCGAGCAGTAAATTGTTTACTTGGAAAAATGCAAGGAATGACCGTGTTGGTTTAACGTGTGACTGAATTTTTGCTTGCTCAACGCGCATGTTTCCTTTTGACAAGCTTACGATGAGGTCATTTCTGCCAGTTTGAAGATCTGCACCAAGAATGTCTTGTTTGTTAATAGAACCGCAATCAGGAATTGCTTCATACAATTTCTTGGTGTTCAATGTTATGGTGAGTGTGCCTGCAGTTTTTTGATCGCAATCTGCAAAAAAGCTTAGCACACTTGATTGTAGGTTGTTTATTTCTGCGCTATCAACACCAAAACTCATGCTTGCTTGCTGACGAGATTTATCTCGCACCTCAGCAATAATTTGAGTGTTTTCAATACGATATTCATTGGTGCGCCAGAACCAAAATCCAACACCAGAAACACTAAATGTGATTGTGTTTTGGTTCTGCAACAAGCCTTTGGGCAAGGCAATAGGTGCTACACTTTCTGTGCGTAATTCATCAGTAAATACAGGCACGTTATTGATTAGTACACTTAATATGCCTTTTCGTACTGGAGCGCGAAATACTAAAGAAACTTGTGAGGTGTCATCCAGATTATTTAGGGGTGTTTGAATTGTTTTTTCTGTTCTTGAAAACAAACTGTGGTGTATGCTGAACTCAGGGCTTGATGCAATAACTTGTGATTGTGTTGACTCAAACAAAAAAATGTTTGGTAGCGGGTGCTCAATGAGTGGTGGTCCTTCAGGTAGTAATGGTCCTACAGCTTGTGATAGGAGTGTTTTGTTAAACTGGATAGAAGGATTATTTGTTGAGATATTATTATTGAGGAGTTCATCGCGTGCGCTTGGTGGTAAGAATAATACCCAAAGTACGAAAATCAGGAGCATAAGAGAAACTAATGCTGAGGCACCATTTGCTCGCGATTGCATTCATCACCTTTTTTTCTTTGTTTCACACGTCAGTGTTTATAAATGTTTATGGTGAAATGGCTCTGTCCTAAATGTCCAGCTCTGCCTCCTTTTCGGTGCGCGCAGGTTCTGGTGTAAGCTGTACCTGCCCGATGACACCGAGGCTGTAGGGCAAAACGGGAAGTATTATAGACTGCGAGCACGGCAGAGCTGGCGAGGTCAAAACCGAGATTTAGGACAGAGCCTGGTGAAATCTGGAAATATTTTGAGGGTGCGGTCTTTTTTTCTCAAGTACTAGTGTAGGTCTATTTGGCGCAAGCTTTAAAAGCCATTAGTCATTATGTAATGGTAACGGGGGGATGTTGATGAAACTCATATCAATTGCATTAATTACACTATTAACTCTGGTGCCAATGGTAAGCGCATATTATTCAGGTTATTATGGATATCCAGATTATGGTGGGTATAGTTCAGTAAGTTCTTCAGTGCGTGAATCAGAATGGGTTCATGTGCGAGAAAGTGAATATGCGCGCATGCCTGCATACTCTTCGTATGATGGTTATGGGTTTTATGGTAATGGTTTCTCAGAATTTAGCAGAAGTAGGGATTTTGATTTTGGCAGAAGTTATGAAGCAACTTATGATGCTCGCATGAGTGGATATCCGTATGGGTATGGAATGCCTCAGCGACAATACTCTGATAGTTGGGGTTACAGTCCAAGGAGTGGTTATACCTCAAATCAGATGGGTACAATGCCGTATGGTTATGGTTATTATAACTGGAACTAATCATGCGTGCTGCACTATTTTTTCTGAGTATTGTTTTGTTTGCTGTACCTTCTCATGCAACTATTTTTTGGTATGGTGATGAAGTAGACCAGCAGAATGCTATAGCATATGCGAATAGCAAGCCGTATGATGAATACAATGCTGAAGATTTTGAAAATCCTGAGCAGTACAACTGTTTTAGCCTTGATGCATACAATGCATTTGCAGCACATCATCCGTATCAGGGGTATGAACAGCTTACGAGCAAAAGCATACAGCCTGATGACGTACAGCGTTTAGGGCGTGATGATTACAACAAAATAGCAAATGAAAACCCGTACGATAGTATACAACCAGATGATGTTAATGACTATGATGATACGCGTTGCTGGACTCTTTCTGACTACAACCAATTTGCAGAAACAAAACCTCATGATAGGTTTAAACCAGTGTTTTTTCAAGACTTTGATGATCTTGCGACAGTGCAAGAGATAGGTAAAGACAGAACTCATTTTTTTGCACCAAGTGATTTTAATAGGTTTGATTTGCAGCGTACACAACCACGGCAGTTTGTGCTCTCTTCTCAAGATTACTATCACCCAAGTAATTATCCTTATTACAGTTCAGGAAGAGGTGCAGACTATTACATTCCGTATGGTGCAGTTGATTTTAGAACAATAAAATATAGATAAGAAAGAGTTTGAGCGTTTTTTTAAAATAAGCTGCTTACAATGCTATTTTTCATTTTTCGACCTTCTAATGACATTGAGCACGCAACGAATTCCTGCACTTGCCCATGCGTCAGGCCTATCAAATCCTAAAAGAGGGGTGACGTGTTTGTATTTTTGAAATGCGTTTTCTGCCCAGTCATCCATTATTTTTCCTCCAGTAGCAATTCGTGAGTCAATACTTTTTCCTCGTGTTGGCACATAGGCATTTTTTTCATCCAAGAGAACATTTGCATACGAAAGTCTGCTCATAGCGCCTCTAAATTGCAAAGAAATTCCTGGAAGATCAACAATGTTAATCCTTTGAGCTCTTAACACGTTACGAATGACTTCTGCTTCATTGTGGACACGCAGGTTTTCTTGTGATTCAGCATCACTTAAAAAAATACGCGCGCGTTCAAGTCTTGATTTTGTTTGTGCAACATTAACAAGACCAACGCAGTCATTCGTAAAAGGTACAACAAGCATATCTATATGGTCTGTTGAATTTCCTAACTCAAAAAAATGCGATTTTTTTGGTAGTATGTTTCTCAATTCTTTTTCTATGTCTTTGCGCACGCGAGGATTTGCACTATCTGCAAGTCTGTTGGTATCCAGTATTCCAAAACCGCAATATGCAGTTTCACATCCTGAAACAAGCTGGCCTCCATCAAGTGTTGCAAGAGCCAAGGGTTGTCCAATATGATATCCTCGTTGTGCAAGAAAAGAATCCTCAAAAATACCTTTGTGATCAAATGGTAGGGCTCTCATGAAATCATCATCATGCAAGGAGTTTCCCAGATTTCTTGCATTTGGCATAAGAAAAGGAATGTCATTGTGTTCAAACGCAATCACAACATCTCTTCCGTACAAATTAATAATAGTGTCAACAGTTCTTAGGTGAACTCGTTCTGGAGCAAGGGCTTTTAGTTGTTCTGGTGATTTACCATTTGCTTCCTTTGATGCAGCATTCATAACCTGAACACTTAGTGCCGCAAATTCAAAAAAAGCTTCTAATGTAGCATATTCTTCGGTTGCTTTTTTTTGGGTAAGAGCAAGACGAGTTCTTTGTTGTTGTAATGTTCGTATCCAAGCAATCCATGCAAGCATACTTTTTGTTTTGTCAGGTTTTTCAAGAAACCCAAAGCTTTTTTTAAGAAGGTCCTCTCCACCAGGTGTTTTCATAAGTTCGTCACCTTTTTTGTCAAGTAATTCCATGACTTTTTCTGTTCCAAGACCCTGATACACAATGAAATTTGCAGGAATTTTTCGTATTGCATCAGCAACAGCAGTATGAGTGCAAGGGTTGTAAAAATACAGAATATCCTCTATTTTTCCTCTGCTGTCATCATACAAACAACCAAGTTCACCCATAAGAGGTATGTTCGCAAGAGGTTTAAAAAGAACATGGCAAAATCGTCAGGCAAACCTTCATAAACTCTTTGTCTTTTTTGACTTTCTATGCGTCTCCTTCACAAAGACTTTCGTCATGGCGAAGTTAAGGTTATTGTAGAGAATTTGGATGACTTGTGGTACTTATCGCAACTTATTGAGTCAGGTGATACTGTGCAGGGCAAGACTTTGCGCAAGACTAAAGTGCATGAAGAGGCTGATGCAACTAAGCGAACTGTGTTTATTTCAATAAGAGTTGATGCAATTGAGTTTGCCAAAACAACAACACAGCTTCGTATTGGTGGTTGTATCACTCAAGCCCCAGAAGATGTGCCTAAAGGAAATCATCATACTTTTGCAGTAGAGCCAGGCACTACTATAACAGTCATAAAACCAGAATGGAATACGTATCATAAGTATCGTCTTGCAGATGCGTGTGCTCCAGTAAAATCTCATGTGCTGATTTGTGTGTTTGATAGGGAAGAAGCATTGTTTGCCACTCTTCAAAATGAAAGTCCAGTGTTACTAAGCACACTTAAAGGTGATGTGCAGAAAAAAAGGCTTGAAGAAAAAGCAAAAGGTGGTTTTTACGAAACAATCATTAAGCAGCTCTGTGATTATGATTTGCGTCATAATTATTCTAGTATTATTCTTGCAAGTCCTGCTTTTTGGAAAGATGAACTCGCAAAACATGTACCGTCTGTGCTAAAAAAGAAAGTGGTCTTCGCGACTTGTGCAAGTGTTGATGAAGCAGGACTGCATGAAGTGCTTCATCGTGATGAAACAAAACAAGCACTCCAGCATGAGCGTCTTACCATAGAAGCACGTGCTGTGGAAGAACTTCTTGCAGCTATTGCAAAGCACACTCCTTCAGTGTATGGTCTTAAAGAAACAGTGAATGCAGTAAACTCTGGTGCAGCAAAAAAACTCTTGATCACCGACAAACTCATACAAAAAAAACGTCAAGAAAACACATTCAAAGTAATTGAGCAATTGTTGCAAACTTCTGAAGTGTCTAAAACAGAACTCATTATTGTCAGCAGTCAAGGTCCTGGAGGGAAAAAACTTGATGGACTAGGAGGAGTTGGAGCATTGTTGAGGTATGTGATAGAATAATAAAAAGATTTTCTGAAAAAAATATCTGAGAGCAAACTATTTAAGTAACTTCTTTTGAGAGTGTCGTATGAACATTGACCAACGGCTCGCGCTCATCAAACAAGTGGGTGAGGAAATTCTCACAGAAGAAGAACTACGTACACTTCTTGAAACAAAAAAGCATCCTGTGGCATATGATGGTTTTGAGCCTAGTGGTCATCCGCATATTGCACAAGGAGTGCTTCGCGCAATTAATGTTAACAAGATGATTAAGGCAGGAATTCATTTTAAAATGTATGCTGCAGATTGGCATGCGTGGACAAATCTCAAATTTGGTGGAGATCTTGAGAAGATTCAAATTGCTGGTGACTATCTTATTGAGGTTTGGAAAGCGTGTGGCATGGATACTGAAAAAGTTGAGTTCATTCGTGCAACTGATGTTGTGGGTGATCAAGAATACTGGAAGAAAGTTGTTAAAATAGCTCAAGCGTCAACAGTTAATCGTATTATACGTTGTGGGCAAATCATGGGCAGGGCAGAAAGCGAAGTGCAGCAGGCGTCTCAAATCTTATACCCGTGTATGCAGTGTGCTGACATTTTTGAGTTTAAGGCTGATATAACCCAGCTTGGTATGGATCAGAGAAAAGTTAATGTTCTGGCGCGAGAGGTAGGGCCAAAACTTGGGTGGTGGTCTCCAGTGGTTATTAGTCATCACATGCTTATGGGGCTTCAAGAACCGCCTAAAGTAGGTACTGCAGAAGAACGCGCAACTGCAATGAAGATGTCTAAGTCAAAACCTGATACTGCAATATTTATGGAAGATAGTGCTGAAGATGTTGTTCGCAAAATCAGTAAAGCGTATTGTCCAGAAAAGCAAGTGCAAGAAAACCCAATTTTGGAATATGCGAAGTACTTGATTTTTGAGCAGGTGTCAAGCATGATCATTAAGCGTCCTGCTAAGTTTGGTGGTAATGCAGAGTTTCACTCGTATGAAGAGCTTGCAGAAGCATATAGTGTAGGACAACTTCATCCTATGGACTTGAAAAATTCAGTTGCAGAACACATCAACAATATCTTGGAGCCTATACGTAAAAAGCTTAGTAAAGGTAAAGCTCAGCAACTCATGAATCAGGTTAAGTCTTTTCAAGTCACGCGGTAAGAAAACCAGAAAAACTTGTTTTTAAGTTTTTTTTAATCAGGTAAAATCGCAATTCTTTTTCAAAAATTCAGGGCGCAGTCCTAATTCCATAAATAATGCTTGTAAGTCCTTAGGGCTGCGCATTTCTTGAGGTGTTCGCGCAAAAGAACCAATCATGACTGGCACTTTATATTTTTGGCATAGGCGAATGTTTTGTGCCATTCTTCCAAGAATAATTCCTGGGTTTTTTGCAGTGATTGCGTGCTGTAATGAAAATGCAATAACAATGTTTTTTTGTTGTGCAATCTCGCATAGCACGTGATTTAAGCCAGAGCCACGCTGGTGCGTAAAATCTTTGTGTTGTAAGAATTCAAAGCCCCACATCATGCTGCAACCACGCTCTGCTACTGCGCGATCAGATTCAGAACTTTGTACGCACACTGGTGTAAACCATTTTTTCTTTAAAAAAACATTTGGTTCAAGAATGGTAAGAGGTATACAGTTTATCTCAGCACGATTTTGGGTATTTATTTGAGTATTTGTTTTTCCATGATTTTCTGAAAGTAGTATGAGTGTATCATACCCAAGACGTTTGGCCATTGTAGCAAATTCTTGTTCATTTTGGTGAGAAAGTACTATGTCAGCAATCATGCTCTTCTTTATCAGGCACGGATTTAAAAGCATATGCGTTCTTTTATGGTCTATGGCCAAAGAACGTGTGCAAAAAATCCTTGCGCAGAGTGGTATTGGTAGTAGGCGTGCGTGTGAGGAATTCATACGTCAAGGTAGAGTTCATGTGAATGGTGTTTTGGTGAGTATTGGTGCAAGCGCAGACCCTGACAAGGATAACATATTTTTTGATAACAAGCCTGTCAGTAAAGAAACCTGTCGTTATGTGTTGTTTTACAAACCTCGCGGGGTGTTATCAAGCACTCATGATGTGCATGGAACTACAGTGCGAGACCTTGTTCCAGTGCCTGAGCGATTATATCCTGTTGGTCGTCTTGATAAAGATGCTGAAGGGCTTATGTTGCTTACAAATGATGGAGTGCTAACACAGCACATTGCGCACCCGTCATTTGAAACACAAAAAACCTATAGAGCACGCGTACAAAAATCAATCACTCAACAAGACATAGCTGCATGGTACAAAGGCATACGTATTGATGATCGCCTGGTTAATGTAGACCACATTCATCTTGTAAATCCAACAACTATAGAGCTTACACTGCATGAGGGGAGAAAACACATTGTTAAACGATTGTTGAGCGCGAAAGGTTATTGGGTTACTCAGCTTATACGTACACGTTTGGCAACACTTTCTCTAGGCAGGATACGACCTGGTCAATGGCGTGATCTTATTCCTTCTGAATTGCAAAGTCTTAAGCAGGGTCTTAAGCAACTTCGGGTGCGCTGAGAATTTTTGAAGCCTGTTCATTTTTTTCAGTCTGGTTTTTTTCTTTTGTGATGGTTGTCAGTAAACTCAAGATCTGGCAACTCCTGCATACTGAAGAACTTGAGGGCTCGCCACATTGCTCACATGCGCGAATGTGTTGAGTTGTTGAGACAGGACTTGCGTGGTTTTGTACGTGTTTCAAAAAATAATCAAGTACGTGTTGTTTGCAATGAGTTGTTGTTTTTTCAAGTTCTGCAACAAATAACCGCATGGCGTGGCGTAATCCATCAACAGAGCACGGGCAGCGGCCGTAATGAACAGGGAAATTTAGTATTTTTGTGTATCGAATCACATCATCTTCTGGAGTAAAGTAGAGTGGTTTAATGCGTGGTACAAGTCCTTCATCTCTGTTTTTTGTTATTGGACCAAGACGTGCATTAAGTCCTGGTTTATTCGTGACCCAGTTCATAAGCACTGCTTGCACTTCATCATCCATGTTGTGTCCTGTGGCAATCACGTTTGCTTTTATTTCTCGCGCGAGTTTGTTGAGTAATCGTCGTCGTAAGACACCGCATACTGTGCATGAAGTGAATTCATGGCCTGCTTGTTTGAGTACTGACTGCATGTAACATACAGAGTATCCGTATTCTTGACGAAACTCAAACACGTGTAATTTTATTTGGTGTGTTGTACAAAAAGCTCTTACGTTTTCTAGGTTCTTTTTTGTATAACAACCGATATGAACATCAATGGTAACTGCTTCAATTGCATACCCGAGCTTTTTGAGTACGAATAATGTTGCAAGAGAATCTTTGCCTCCAGAAACTGCAACAAGTACGCGAGCATGTTCATTAATTAAGTGGTATTCATCAATAGTGTTCTTGACTTGTTTTTCAAAGTGCTGCACAAAAAGCTCGTCACCAGGTTGAATAACATATGGTTCGTGTTCATCAGGGCTGCATTCAGGATTCCATACTGGAAGCAATGACATTTCACCCTCCAATCAAAGGTCGTACAATAGGGCAGTGAAGCTTGTATTCTTTAATGCTGTTGTACACATCAGGTACTGCTGCGAGGAGTATGTGTGCACTTGCTTCTTGAGCGTGATGTTGAGGAATGTGTGTGATTTCGTGGCCATGAGAAAAATGTGCGAGTTCATGGCATAATTCGGGTTTGGAAGTTGCAAGAAGTATTGAACAACCGCGTTTGAGCATGGCAAGTGCAGCGCGTAGTTCGTCATGGTTTTCAGCAAGCACTAATACTTGGCTTGAGCTACCTACAGGCAAACCGCCTAAGCCTTGTTGTGTTGATAGGCAATACAAAATGTGTTGTTCAACAATTTCGCATTCCACAAGTATGTCGGGTGAGTGCATTTTAACGCGTGCACCAGTTGCAGTGCATAATAGTTCGCCGAGCTGGCAATTTACTTCCATTGATGTGAGGGCAAATCGTTTGTCAACGCGTGTGCATGCAACTTTAAATGTTTTGTCAGTGAATGAAACAAGAGAGTGCACAACTGAAAATAATTCTTTTATAGTAGTTCCTGTATCAATTGCAATACTCCAGCTTGCAATGCCAAATATCTCTCTGAGTTCAGTGCAGTCAGCGTTTGTTTTGATTATGATTCTTCCGCTTGAGCGAGATACTGACTCAAAAAATATTGCATGTGCGTTCAAGCATGCGCGAATGTTGCGTACCAGCATGTTTTCGAATTCTGAGCGATTATTGCCTTTAATGCCTATTTCTGCATATCGTACAAGAATATGTGTTTGTTGAATGCTCATGTGTGGTGCAGGTGGCACAAGCTTTTTATACTCTACTGTCTGGCGTAAGACAAAAGAGGTTTATCATGGATGACACTGCATTACGCTTAACACTTGCTGTTATTGTTGCAATGATTGCAGCAATGCTTCTTTCTATGCGTTCTATGATTGTGATGGAACGACGTATTGGTCGTATAGAACAGCATATTGAGAAACTTGTTGGTAAAACACTTCGAGAAGAATACAAAATTGAAAAGAAGATGAGAAAGAGATAAACTGTTCTATCTTTTCTTCTTTGTTTTCAACACTTTTTTTGTCAACTTTGGTTTTGGTGAACTCTTTTGCGGATGGGAGAGTGGTGTTTTTTGTTCATCAAGTTTTTTCAGGTCTGCAATTTGTTTTTCGAGCTGTACAATTTTTTCAGCATTGTTTTCTTGTTCAAGAAGTGCGCCACATTCAGGGCATTTATACTCGAAATCAGTTGCTTGCTCAAAATCAAGTCGAATACATTTTGAAGGGCACAAGAAAAATTGAGAGCTTTTTTCTCGTGTAAGACGTTCTTGTAATCGTTCAATATTTTTGCCACGCAATTGTATGGTGAGTTCTTTCACGCGTTCATTGTTAAATGTCCAGTAATAAATATACCACCCTTTTTTTTTATCTTTCTTACGCGTGAATGAAACTAAACTTGCATTGTATAATCTATACAGCATGTTTCTTGCAAGATTAACCTCAATTTTCAGTACTTGTGCTAGCTTAAACTCATTAACATTAGTTTTATTCTTCAATAGTTTAACTAATGGAAGAACATCAGCACCAGCAACTTCTTTCACAACTGCTTCAGTAGCATCAGATTCTTTTGTTTTTAACATGAGGGAATAGATAAGTGCAGTGATGGCTCTTATAAAGATTTCGGCAAATCAGAAGGCATTCAGGTTTTCATACCAGCGTCGGAGATAAGTAGTTGTTCAAACAACAATCCTTTTTGCAATGCATGTTCGCGACTAATGGCATACATTTTTTCAGTTGTAGGAATATCTTTGGCGTGAAAGAACCGCCACTTTTCGTGACTGAAACGCACTCCAACCCATGCTTCACAACCTGAACGATCTGCATAGGATTGCAGATCAGCTATTTCCAGCATGTCAAAATACTGGTGGTCATTGGTGCATAATTTGCACTCAATTGCAAGATGGCGATTTTTTGATTGCGCAATGATATCAGGACAAGGATACTTAATGCTTCCACTGCCTGCAATCCTGCATGCAGTCCAGTCAGTGGTTTTCCAAAATAAGTGAATTAATTCACGCTCTGCATTAATACCGCGAGATTTTGCGCTCATGATTTAGGAACACCACGTAACACTTAAATACTTTTGTTCCTTAGACAAGGTATGACAAGTCAGCGTTTGATTCCTCTTGCAGCAATGGAAGCTCTTATGAAGACTGCAGGTGTTGAGCGCGTGAGTGAATCAGCAAAGCAAGCGCTTAAGAAATTCTTGGAAGAACGAGCCAAACAGCTCATCATGCGTGCAGCAGTTTTTGCGCAACATGCTGGCAGAAAAACAGTTAAAGGTGAAGATATTGAGTTGGCAGCCAAAGAGTGATGTTTTAGTATTCAGAGAACTTATTTATGCTGTGCAAATGCCATATGTTTTTTTAACACCTATTTTGTAAAACATTTTTGTGTTATACTCAAGGAGAAATCCTTCTAAGTGAGCAATCGATATCTCTCCAAGCTGAATTGGAGGGTCTTGTGGAAAACGAAGAAGCTGTAGTGATTTGTAGACTAATTCTAGGTGGGTTACGAAAACCAATGCGTCAAAAGCCTCATTGATTCTTGCATGAGTAACTATGTCTCTTATTCGTTCTGAGTCTGGAGGACAATTAATCAAACCATTTAGTTTTTTCCAAATTTCTTTTGCATAGCTTTCTTGAGTGAGTGTTCCTTTTCGCAATTGAATTTCTAAACTTTGCTGAAATTTATTGAGTTGTGGAAGTGCTTCAAGTACTTCTTTGCCTGAAGAGAAATTATCTTGTTGTAAATCATGCTCGCATAATGCAAAATGAGGAAAAACTTTTTTAGCACAGTGGTTTCCATAAGTTGAGTCATGTTCAAATAATTTTTCAGGTAAAGACAAATCAAGCAAGGGATATTTTTTTTGTATGTGGTCTGCAATTTCTAATCCTGTCTGAAATCCATTATCATGCGGTGATGCAAAAATCCCAACATGGCTGCCTTGTTCTTTTTGTGCAATAAATTCACTAAGTAAATCAATTGTTTCTTGAAACTCAGCAGAATGTTTTTTTTCAGCATTTCCGTGCCGAATAACATAGATTCGTGAAGGTTTTTCAGGCATACTCATCGCTCTGTCAAGCAGTTTATATACTTTCACGGCAGGTGTTGTTTTTCACGAAAATAAGCCTACAATAGCAAGTTCTGCTCAAAGTTTTTTTAAATTCCTTTTTTTTTCTCAAGGCGTATCACAACTGTATTTGCATGAAGTCTTTTGCGGCAATCACGTTGTCAAATACCACGCGTGCATCTTCTTCAACTTCATGCGTGCTTAGGTATCGTGCGCTAAAGTGTTGAAGCACGAGTTTTTTCACATCACTTCTGCTTGCAATCTGGCCTGCATCACGTGCGGTTAAGTGCATGTATTCTTCAGCTTTTTCTTTGAGCTCTGAGGTGTGTGGTGCTTCACAAATAAGAAGGTCTGCATCTTCTGCGAGGC
>JAHFOI010000050.1 GCA_023266895.1 Candidatus Woesearchaeota archaeon | reverse complement strand
CTTGTGAAATCACCTTCTATTTTGAGGATTGCGAGATCTTTTACACTGTCTGTTTGCACAATGCGTACTTCATGGGTTTGCTGATTTGATGTGCGTACAAGTCCTCGACGTGCGCCATCAATCACGTGATAATTCGTGAGTATGTAGCCTTTGCTGTCAATGATTGCTCCAGAGCCTATGCTTGTGTCTGTTTGTATGCTTACCACGCTGGTGAGTACTTTTTTTACTATTCCGGTAAAGTCTGTGCTTTTGAGTTTGTATTCTACTTTGTCTGTGAGCTCTTGGAGCTGTTGCTGGCTTTGTTCTTGATTTGTGTTGAGTTGGCCAAGTTGTTTTGTTGTTTCTTGGTTTTGGTTTTTGACAAGGGAGACTTGTTCATCAAGTGTTGCAGTGTGTTCTGTGAGTGTTTGGTCTGCTTTTTCACGTGCCTGTTGTTCTACTGTTAGCTGTTGTGCAGTTATTGCCAAAGCGTCGTGTTGGCTATCAATTTGTTGTTGTAATCGTGCGCTTGTTGTGGAAAGATTCTGTTTCAGCTCATTAACTTGGAGATGTTGAATATAGCCTAAGGTAAGAACCAGGAGCAATGATACAACAATACTTATCGTGATTGGATGTGTATGCAATCGTGCCATAACTGCTGTATAATGGCAAAGCTTTAAAAAACATTTCATGATTCATACTTATATGGCAAGTGTTTGCGAGAAATGTCACAATTTTAAGGTGTTTGGCAAGAAATGCTGGTTTTTTTGGGAGGAAAAAAAAACATGCTCTCAATTTAGAGAGGCTGGTGAGCAAGAGCCGCATTATGAGTCTGCAGACCAGCCTCTTCCTGTACTTCCCGAACCATAACAGCAGATAATGCTTCTTGCATGAATTGAGTCAGGTCTGGTTCTTGTTGTTCTATGATTTCTTTTCTTGCTTTTGTTGCTGGGTGTGGGGCTATGAGAAAACTGCAGCAATCTTCATAAGGTAAGATACTAAGTTCATAGGTTCCTATTGTGCGCGCTATGTTCATAATGTCTTTTTTGTCCATGCCTATGAGTGGTGTTATGAGCACGGTTTTGGTTGCTGAATATATGCAGTGAAGGTTTTCCACAGTTTGTGAAGCTACTTGCCCAAGACTGTCGCCGGTGATAATGCCTGTTGCATGTTCTTTTTGTAAAATCAAATCTGCTATCCTAAGCATTGCGCGACGATAACTAATCATGCGGTATTCTGGCTTGACTGATTTTATGAGGGCATACTGCACTTGTTTGAAGGGTACAAGATATAGTTTGACAGGTGTGCGCGCATGACGCGCAAGCACTTGTGCAAGGCATACTATTTTGTGGTCTCCACTTGCATTTGCTGGCTGAAAGTGCACAAGCACTATTTCTGCGCCTTGTGTTTGCATAAGATATGCTGCAACAGGACTATCCAGTCCTCCTGAAAGTAAGCAAAGAAGTTTCATGATTAAATAAAGGAGCTGCGGATTGTTTAAAAGTCTATGTTTATTTTTTATTGTAGGAGTTTTTTCACACGTTTGAACACAAGGCCGGCACTAACTGCAAAAAGGAGTGCGTATCCTACATCTCCTGTTGTCAAATCATCCACGTTTTGGCGATAGCCTTGAAAAAATTCACCAAAGATTTTATGCATCTGCATTCCTGAATAAAGTGTTGTTGCAGCAAGTAATGGATATTTCAATTTTTTAAAGTTCTGAAGCAAACTGATTGATACGCCTGCTCTTTGCCTTGCTTGCTGAGGTGCTTGTCCTAGTCGCTCATTACGCCATTCTTGATTAGCATTGTAAATTCCCAAAATAAGATCTACATCTCTGGAAATCAGGGAATGTGCGTTTTGAGGGTCTTGCAAAAATCCGCGAATTGCTTGAGAAATATAAGCTTGAGCAAATTGGTTTGCGTAGCATGCATCACTTGCTTCAATTGCATCAATACTTTCATGAGCCTGCGAGTTAGCATATGAATCAATGCTCATTCGAAGAATTCTATGCTGTAATACTGCCTGGGCTAATTGTTCATGTCTTTCAGGATGTTGTGGCAGTATGTTCACCAATTGGTTGAGTGTTACCATACCCACATAAATTAAGAAGTGTTTATAAATCTGTTATTCCTAATAAGTGACTTTTCATAAAAGAGTATTCGCAACCTTTATGTTCTTAATCATACTGAAAAATTCATGCCTCGTCCTTGTTTGTACTGTAAAAGCATCACTCATGCAGACACATCATGTCCTGTATATCTTCGTAGCACAACACTTTCTCAGATGAAATCTTTACTTTCTCGTCCTGATTTTTCTGGTGTCTCTCCAAGTCCTTTTATTGGAAGATTCGGCTATCCGCACGTGTTTGTGGGCGCACTTGCCACTCCAATTCAGGAAAATAAAGAATTGCTTGATGCACCAAAAAAATGGGTTTCTTCTGGTTTAAAAATTGGGGAAATTGCGAGTTTGCGTGCTGGTTTAGTAAATGCTCGTGCTGTTGTTGATGTTCATCGAGTTGAGCGCGTGCTTCCAGTGATTCAAGAAGTTGCTCTTGCCTTGCAACCTGTTGAAGTTGATGTTCAACTAAAGCACCTGCCTGTGTTTTGTTTTCGTGTTGATACACAACACGCACCTATGGGCCCGAGTGTTGAATTACAAAAACTTTCCCTTTCTTCTAATCCTCATATTCCTACAAAGGTTGACAAAGTGGTGAGTGATACTGATTTGGCTGCATCAGCTGGATTACAAGTATTATACGAAAAAGGTATTGATGAGCATGGTCTTGCAAAAATTTTGAGTGTTGGTGCATTAGGTGTTAGCATGCAACGCAGGCTTGTGCCAACGCGTTGGGCTATTACTGCAACTGATGATATCTTGGGAAAAAGTGTTATCTTGCGTATTCGCTCTCTTTCAATTATCAGCGAATCACTGGTGCTTTGCAATGAGTATCTAGGAAATTATTATGTTATACTCGTACTTCCACACCTGTGGCAGTTTGAATTATTTGAAATCATGACAAACAGTCCTCATCAATTTTCAACAGATTATGAAGGGTTTTCTGGAAGAAAAAACTATGCCGAACAATGCGCAGGAGGCTACTATAGTGTTCG
>JAHFOI010000032.1 GCA_023266895.1 Candidatus Woesearchaeota archaeon | reverse complement strand
AAGTGGGTATAGTCTTCTATTAAGACCTGTTCAATAGCAGTGGTACTTTCTTGAATATTAGTTATGTTATTCTGCAACATGCTAAGTGACTGTTCACAAGAATTAAAATTCTCATGAAATTCCTCACACAGTCTCAGAAATGCGTCAGTGAAGCGAGGTGCATCTGCAGGAGGTGGCGTAGATGAGGGATGTACAGAGGCTGCTGTGCGGGCACTTTCTTCGGCAAGTATTTTATTAACAACTTCTTGAAAGCCCGGAACACTAAGTGCTAACGCTTCTGCATGCTCTGTTTTAAATTTACCTACTGCAGAATCAAGCAAACTATAAATAACATTTTTTTGTCCTTCAAGGTCTCTCTGTTGCTCAGCTGACCTGTTTTCAGGAGAAATATCAAGTAGTATATTGAGTTGTGGCAGCAGTGCGGAGAGGTTTTCTGTGAATTCCTGCTCATCAAAAGGTGAGGGTGTTGATGAATCTGGAATTGAAGAAGTTGAGACAGTCCCTGGACTAGTTGCTACAGGAGTGTGTTCTCCTAAAAATTTTGCCATGACTTGTATGGCTTCGTCTAACTGTGCGTAAACTCTGCGAAATTCTTTTTTATTACTTCTTTCAGAAAGCTCTTGAATTTGAGATAAACCTGCGTCGGTCAGACTAATTATTTTGATGATTGCACTGTCAAACGAAGAAAACAGTGGTTTCACAAGATATTGTTTTTTTCTGAGTGCATTTTTTTTATTAACAACACTATTTCGCAGGATTGTTGCGTTAGTTGCTTCCTCTGATCTTACGACTGAAGAAAGGTATTCTAAAACTTTTTCTTGAAGTTTTTTAAGAGCTGTTTTAAGTGCAGAAAGCTCTACTAAAATTTCACTTTCTAAAGAAACAATTTCTGCACGAATTGTTGGGTCAGCAGTATCATGATCAGTTGCGCTTGAGGTTGCGGATGTGGTGTCAGCTTTAGGACGCTTTTTTTTAAACCAAGCCACCAGGTCTCCTGCACTACCTGCAACACCTCTAAAACCTTTACCTACTCTGCGTCCTGCTTTGCGGAAAAAACCTGGAGTGCTTGCTTCTTTTTCTGCAGCAATCCTCTCAAAAATACTTTTTAGTCCCGGAACACTAAACGCAAGCTGTGTTCCTGCTTCATCACCTAACGTAGCTCTTGCCGTACGAATAGTTTCATTAATATAGTCTATATTTGTATTTATTGCGCTCACGTTATCAGGAGTTCTGGTGTCAGAAGGAATAGACAAAAGTGTGTTAATATTGCTTATTAGCTCAGCTAACTTTGCTTTGCATGCTTCTTGGTCAAAAGGAGAAGTTGATGTGCTTGGTGCAGGTGCTGGACCAGTTGCTGGCGGTGATGTGCTTGTTGCTGAAACAAATGGAATATCTATTGATGGTGAACTAGCTCCTACACGTCGCGCGCCTCCGGGTGCTGAAGTGCCTCCTGTGGGTCCTGGTGTTGGAGGCGCTCCAGGACTTGCGCCAGGTGTTGGAATTGGTGCTGATGGTACAGTTGGACCTCCTGATGGTCTTCTAGGAGCAGGCGGTGCACCTGCTGGCGGTGTTTCTGGGTCTGGAGGTGTGCCTCTTCCAGGAGTAGAGGCTGCACCACTTGCTGGAGTGCTTGGTGGTGCTCCCGCAATACTAAATCCTTCTTTGACAAGCCAGAATAATCCTATAACAACTGCCAGGTTAAACAGCACAGTGCCAAGTTGTAATGTAAAGTAAATGCTTGCGAGAAAAGGATTGCTTGGTGCAACAGTGAGTATGCCAGACCATAAGCCATCCACGATAAGTAAACCTGTGAAAATGCCAGTAATCAAAGGCACGTGATGCTCATCATACACTTCTTTCACTAGATTGCGCACAAACACCATGACTAACAATCCAAGCATGAGTGCTGCAAAAGGTCCTAATGAAAGAATATTAATGCCACTTTGCGACTCAAGAAAAAGCAAGGAAAACGTAAGTGCAAGAGTTAAACCAATCACTAAAGACTTGCCACTTTTGTGAAACACCTTGCCTAGCGCAAAATTTGTGATACCACCAAACACAAGAATGTACATAAACAAATCAACAACAAACCAACCACCACTTTTGTACCAACCAACAATTTCTACAAACAGTGCAGGATCAAAACCAACCATAACACGCACACAGAATCAAGATTATATAAAACATGCTGAAATTGCGTGATGAGGAAGCTCACAAAAAGATTCATTAAAATGAGGTGTTCATATGAAAAGAAAAAGAGAAAAAATAAAATTATGCTTTGCCAACAATTCTGAAGACTTTAGTGCCGCACTTGCCACATGATCCTTTGAGTGCTTTCATGCCATTCTTCATAGTTGTTTCTTTGGCGTCCTTAATAGGGACTTGCTTTTTGCACTTCATGCATCTACCTTCTTTTTCTGCCATTGGGATTCACCTCGACCGTGTGTTTTTGCTTGATTTCATTGTTAGGGTATATAAAGTTTGTTGTCGAGAGGGTTTTAGTGACAGAAAAGACAATTGTTTTCATTATGGAAAAGAAATATCAAAGTCGTCTGGAAAAGTGCGCTTTGTGAGGGATACTGCAAGGGCTCTGGTGAAAATCTCGCCTTTGAGCTCAACGTCACGTTGTTCCGAGCTTTCGGACTCCCTCAAGCGTCGTTGTTGCCAGACTCGCGTACTTTTTTCACTAACGTCATGCCTCTCCTGCTCTTAGTTCACGACGGCATACAACAAAGAAATAAACACGCTCGCTCACCTTGGCAGCAGCGTACATTTTCACCAGAGCCGCTTGCACAAAAAATCTGAGCAAGCCAGTTATCCTTTTATGAATAATTTGTGTTTTTCATTACCTGACAATTCAGCAAGTATTCGCTTCACAACAGCTTTTTCAGGATCAGGCATAAGGTGCACGCGCTCACGCAAGTCAGCAAAGCTCGTAAATAATTGTTTTTCTCGTGCTTCCAAAAGCTCCCACATGTGTTTTTTACCAAACCCAGGCAAAAGCTCAAGAGAATGCATGCGCGTGGTTAAGGGCTGTGCAGTATTAAAAAACTTCAAAAAACGTTGTTCATTTTTTTTCACCACACCATGCAAAACCACGTCAAGTTCTGAGACAGCAGTAGGCGTGAGTCGTTCCATAGGTATTTTGCCCACTACATGATGGACTTTGTCACGCTTGCCATCACCAATGTACACTTCTTCATATGCTTGAAAAAACGTATCACGTTTAGGCACGAGCTCAAGAATGCTTAAATGCTCTTTGCCAAGGGCTTGCACCATGGGCTGGGCGCGCTGACCAGGTTTTTGCTCAAAAGGATAACCATTAGGCAAGAAGTCCAGCACGATAGCTATGTCTTCCTTGCTGTTCCGAGCTTCGTCGTGCGCTTCCATAGGATACACCAATTTTCATTTCCAAAAAGAGAAATAGCGCAGGTGTATATAAATGTTTGTTGGGATGTGGCTGTGGTGAAAATCTCGTCTTTGAGCTTAACGTCACTTCATTAGCAGAATTTGATTTTTCGATATGTTTGTCAAATTCTGCCAGCATAGAAAAGGAAATAGTTCTTATGAGAGAAAAAACTTCCTTTTCTAGGTGTTCCGCGCTTTCGGACTCCTCAAGCGTCGCTGCTTTCTGAACACAACATTTAAATATCAGTTGTTTTACAAGGCTTGTAACGGAGTGGTGTTATGGATATGATAGAGAATAAAGAAACACAAAAATCAAGCAGTGTTGAAGCACGCCCTACAGAACCTGCAGAGCATCCACGTCATTCACGCCATACAGCAGATCATACTTCTGAACCAATCACGCCAACAGTTTTGTATGCCATCATTGGTGTTGCAGCAATCCTGATATTGTTTAACTGGGTGCAAATCTGGTCATTAAGCACTGCGCTTGCACCTCAGGTGCCAGGTTCAACTAGCATTTCAGTACCTGTGCTTGCGAGTGGAAATCTTGCAGATGTTGATGTGTCAAATATTCAAAACACAGCACAAGCAGTGAATGCATTATTTCCTTTGAAAAACATTAAAACTGCAGATGATGCAGTCAAAGTCATGCTTTCTTCAGGAGCGCCAGCATGGGCAGGACAGCTTAGCATAACCTATGATGATCCTGTGACTGCGCTCAGCTTTTTGGCACAAAAATTGTATCCGGCAATGAAAGCTGATTTGCAAAAAAATGATCCACAAACCTGGCAGAGATACATTACCCTTGCCACAAAACCTGTAGGCATAAGTTGTGAGTTTTGTTGTGGCATAGGCCCTGTTGGCATCACTGCTGCAGGAGAGCTACGCTGTGGTTGCTCACATAATCCTGCAGTGCAAGCAATCACAATGTATCTGATGAAAAACACGAAAATGTCTGATCCTGAAGTCTTACAAGAAGTCATGCGCTGGAAATCACTTTGGTTCCCTAAAGACATGGTAGGAATTGCCTTAAAGCTTGCTGGTGGCGACACAAGTGCGCTTACTAATGTGCCAGGCATGGTTGGAGGATGTTAGTGTGAGGAATCTGGTTTGTTTGATGATTGAGAGATACAGAACAGACTACAACTTACGAACTACAGTGAGTCTGGTTGGTGGCTGTTGAGATGGTAGTTAAAATACAATTTGAAGTGGTTGCGACCAACAACTTACGAGTTTCAACGAGTCTGGTTGGAGGATGCCAGAATGCAAGAAGAGGGTCTTGTGCATGGTGAATCAGGGCATCCTACGATTCACGAAACAGCAGTTGAGTCAAGAGCAAATGGTAGAGATACAAATAAATATAATGTAATAAAAAAGCATGTGGAGGAAAGACAATGAATAAGAATGCGATTATTGCAATTGTGCTTGGCGTGCTCGTGTTGATTGCTGCGGTACAAGCGTGGCAACTCTGGGGCATAAAAAGCAAAATATCAACAGGCGGCGCAAGTCTTACTGCGCCAATTGCAGCAGGACCAAGTGCATCAGGTAGCCCACAGTTGCCAAGCAACTTGCAGAATCTACCATCTATGGTTGGAGGCTGCTGATGTGGTAGTGGTGTTCGTAACTAAAATTGTTGCAGCCGATAACCTACGAGTTTCAACGAGTTTGGTTGGAGGCTGCTGAGAAAGAAATGGCACGACAAATTGATTTAGGACTGGTAAATGCAGTATTCGTGGTGATTCTTATTGCTATACTTGTAGTCAATATTGGTGTGCTTTATTCAATGACACCTCGCACTCCAGAAGCACCTGAAAAACCAGCAGTTACACTTTTGATCGTGACTGCTAAAGACTGTGCCACGTGTCCTGATCTTACACCGCTCAAAGCTTCTTTGGAAAAACGAGGTTTGAGTGTGACTGCACAAACAGTATTTGCAGACCAGGCAAAAGACGCAATTACAACATATCAGTTAAACAAACTTCCCGCAGCAATCATAAGTGGAGAGATAAGCTCCTTAACTGATCTTAATTTACGCAAAGCAAGCAATGCACTGGTATATGAACCAGCAGCACCTCCTTTTGTCAATGTAACAACAGGAATACTTGTTGGCACAGTGAGCATCATTGCACTAGAAGATTCTGCGTGCTTACAGTGCAGTCCAGCAAAAGCAATCCTAGAACAACTAACTAATATTGGTATATTGCTCAAAAATACTTCTATTGACGTAGGCACACCTCAGGGTTCAGAGCTTATTGTGAAATACAATATTTCAAAAGTGCCAACGATTATAATGTCTAGTGATGCATTATTGTATCCTGCAATTTCTCAAGTTTGGAAAGATGCAGGAAGCATAGAATCAGATGGCATGCTTGTGCTCAGATCAGTCTCTGCACCTTATCAAGAACCAGCAACACATGTGATTCGCGGTCTTGTTGATATAGATTATGTTATTGATGCGTCTTGTAAAGAATGTTATGATGTCAGCATTCATGATCGCATCTTGTCACAAAACTTTAGAATGTATTTTGGTAACAAAAAAACAATTGATGTAGGCACTCCTCAAGGCAAGTTGTTTATTGCAAAGTATAACATCACAAAAATACCCACGATTGTATTGTCTCCAGAAGCAAACGTGTATGCAGGAATTTCAGACGTCTGGCCCAGCGTTGGAACTATTGCATCAGATGGCTCGTATGTCTTCACTGCAATTGAACAACTCAAAGGCCAAGTGTACAAGGATGTGAAGACAGGATTGATGGTTGGCAAGGCAAACACAACCGCGAGTGCATAAAATAGATTCTTCTGTATTTCATGAGCCTCAGCGAACATGGCTGGCGGTTAATAACCAATGGGTATTGGTTGCAAGTAGCTTGCAACTTACGAGACTACAGTTGAGTCTAAGCCCATAGGTGATCATTAGTGGTGGTTGGTTTTCATTGACAAAATGTTGCAGGATTATGTTTTTTATGTAGAGTCTTCATCAAATAGCATTGCAAGATCTGCGTGAATGCCTTGTTTTTCAAGATAGGGACGGTATTTTGAAACAATTTTTTTGAATATGCTGAGATGTGTTTCTGTTTTTACCTGAAAAAAGCAGGCACGTAAGTATTCTTGTTCAGCAGAGCTTCTGTGTCTGCACGTGATTGCTTTGTGAAGGCTGTATGAGAGAAGTAGGCAAAAACTTCCTGAAATAACACCAAGCTCAAGACTGTTTGTTTTTGTTCCAGTTGCTATAGCCATAACTGTGCTTGTGATTCCATGGATAAGTCTTGTTCGTGGACTGAGGACATTGTTAACATACTGTGTTTTGAGACAGGCATCAAATGCTTCAGTAAGATCTTTACCTAAATTTTGCTCAAGGCTTGCTGCTTTTTGTGCAGCAGTGTAGCATTGCGTAACTTCAGAAATCACTCGAGGTAACCAAAGTTTTTTTGCGGTGAGTTTTGAACCAAAAACATCTTCCATTGCTTCTTCAAGAAGTGCGGTGCATTCTTCTCTTCCTTGCAGGTATTTTTCTCTGGCTTGGGTAATTGCTTCGCGCCAGCAAGGCAAAGGCAGTTCTTTGATTGCTTTAACAGTGAGTGTCACGTCTTTGGAAGAAAGCGGTGAAGAATGAGCTGTGTTCAGATGGTTATGAAGCAGGTACGTGATACCTGCACCTACACACGCGCCTCCAACAAATCCTGCAAAATCATAAACTACAGTTCCTATGCTCGTAGCACATACTGCCGGGAGTGATTCTGCAACAAAATCTTTTGCTGATACTGACGGACTAATACGTTGTTGTTCAATAGTTTTTCGTACACGCGGTTCAAGTCGTGGCCACCATTGGTCGCGAAGTTCTTCAATGAGTTTTTGAGGCGCTTCACGATAATAACTACATTCCGTGATTGATTCAAACACTTCTGAATCAGCTTCTTCTGTAGTGTAAGGAAGTTCTTGAGCACACGCATCTCGCAGCATGTCTTCAAGCATACGATTCCAGTCTTTCATGAACGTGTTTTGCTGCTGCGCATTTAAAAATCTTAATATAGGGTGATGTTTTTTCTTTGCCAAAAATTGTGGTGTAGCAACCTTTAAATTCTCTGGTCTCTGCAGACAAGTATGCATGTCATTGAACTTCATAATGTGTGGAAAACCTATCCGTTAGGCAAGACCCGTGTGCATGCATTGCGTGGCTTGAGTCTTGAGGTCAAGCAAGGTGAGTTTCTTGCGATTCAGGGGCCGTCGGGTAGTGGCAAGTCAACTGCGATGAATATTATTGGTTGTCTTGATACACCCACAAAAGGCACTGTGTTGTTGCAGGGCAAGAATGTGCATTCTTTTACTGAGTCTGGTCTTGCACAAGTGCGTGGCAGAACTATTGGGTTTGTGTTTCAAAAATTTAATTTGATTGATACATTAACTGCACTGGAAAACGTGATGCTACCTATGGTGTTTCAAGGTGTTGTAGAACAAGAACGTGTGTCGCGGGCTACAGAATTATTGTCAGTACTTGGCCTGAGTGATCGTATGGAACATAAGCCTAGCCAATTGTCTGGAGGCCAGCAACAACGCGTTGCTATTGCGCGCAGTCTGGTAATGAACCCGCCTATGCTTTTGTGTGATGAGCCCACAGGTAACCTGGATAGCAAAACTGGTGCTGAAGTGATGCACTTACTGCATGAATTAAATGACGAGGGACGTACTATTGTTCTTGTAACACATGAAGATAGTTTAGCACGCACTGCAGACAGAATAGTGCGGATTCGTGATGGGAGGCAATCAAATGGTGATAAATAAAAAAGTTCATGGTCAACAAACTGCAGCTGAATCAGTTGAAGTTGCACGTGTCGGAGTAGTTAGGACTGGCATGCTGCTTCTTGTTCTTCTCATGAGTTCACTTAGTGTTTTTGCAATTCCTGAACCATTATTTAGTGTTTCTGTGCTCAGGTTTGATCCATCACCTGCTGCGCAGGGCAACACCGTTGATGTGTATGTACAGTTTAATAATTTGGGCACACAAGCAAATGAGGTGCAGTTGCGTTTTGTGCCTGAATACCCGTTTAGTCTTCCCCAAAGCCAGACAAACCCTGTGCTGGTGGGTTCTGTGGGTGATACAGAAACAAAAGTTGTGAAGTTTCCTGTAAGTGTTGATGGTGCCGCGCCTAATGCAGTACGCAATGTAACCTTTGAGTACACCTATCAAGGTGCTGGTGGATGGGTGCAAATACAGTCACCACTGACTATTTTATCCCAAAATGCAGTGCTCGTAATTGATGGCTACAGCATTAATCCTTCACCAGCGCAGCCTGGTCAGCCTGTGACTGTTCAGTTCACACTTGGAAATCCTGGTAGTGTTGGCATTAAGAATGCGGACATAAAGCTTGACTTGGAAAACACGTTTAGCACGATAAACAGCGGCACGAAAAAGCGCGTTCAGTATATTTCCCCAGGCTCAACTGCTAAGGTTTCTTTTGAGCTTGCTTCTGATCCAACAACGCAAGTTAAGTTGTATAGTATTCCTGTGAATTTAACATTTCAAGATGACCAGAATAAACAGTATTCTGACACTGCGAAAGTAAGCTTGATGATGTACTCATCTCCAGAACTTTTGGTGCTTATGGATAGTATTGGCACTGCAGGACTTGACACTCCTGGCACGCTGAGCGTGAAAGTAATCAATAAAGGTGTGATGAATGTGAAGTATGTCACGCTTGTGCTCAATGAATCACGTGATTACACTTTTTTGAGTCCATCACCAGAGTTGTATCTTGGCAATCTGGATAGTGATGATTTTGAAACCGCAAGCCTGATTCTCAAGCCTTTAACAAAAACACCAGTGCTTCATGGTGTGTTGTTGTTTAAGGATGCGTATAATGCCCAGCTTTCCCAAGAATTTACACTACCCTTGACTCTTGTGAGTGCTAAAGATTTAGGCAAGTCATCATCTTTCTGGATTTGGATTGTGGTGGTTCTTGTCTTGGGTGGTGGGTATTGGGTGTGGAAAAAGTATGCGTAAGGATCTTGCGCGTTTAGCTGTGCAAAACTTGCGCAAGCGCTTGTTGCGCACAATGCTTACCCTGCTTGGTGTGTTTATTGGTATTGCAGCAGTTGTTGCACTAATTAGTCTTGGTAAAGGAATGCAAGATGCAATTAATGATCAGTTTGCGTCAGTTGGTGCTGATAAGATTATCGTGCAGGGAACGAGTGCTGGTTTTGGTCCTCCAGGACAAAATGTTGCAGGAAGTATTACAACACGTGATGTTGAGCTTATCAGGGTAGTTTCTGGAGTAGATCGTGTTGCAGGAAGATTACTAAAACAAGTGCGTGCTGAGTATGCCGGAGATCTTGAATTAACTTTTTTAGTTAGCTTACCCCAGCGTGCTGATGATCGTAGCTTGGTTTATGATGCAATTAATCTGCGTGCAGAAAAAGGTCGTTTGCTGAAACCTGACGAACAGGGCAAGGTGCTTGTTGGCAAAAAGTTTTGGACTGGTTTTCAGTTTAACAAGCATCTTGAATTAGGAGATAAAATAGCTATTCAAGGAAAACAATTTGAGATGGTGGGTTTTTTGGATTCTATGTCTGGAGGTCGTGATGAAGTTTTCTTGATGAATGAAGATGATGTGCAGGATCTGTTTGGTGTTAAGGAAGATTTGAGTGTGATTGTTGCTCAAGTTGTTGCATCAGAAAAACCAAGCAGTGTTGCAGAAAGGGTGCTTCATACTTTACGTCGTGATCGTCACCAAAAGCAAGGATTTGAGGATGTGACTGTAACAACAAGTGAGGAACTTATCAAGAGTATTAACACTATTTTGAATGTTGTGCAAGCAGTTGTTATTGGCATTGCTGCAATTAGTTTAATTGTTGGTGCAATAATGATTATGAATACAATGTACACTTCAGTGCTTGAGCGCACGCGAGAAATTGGTGTGATGAAAGCTATTGGTGCAACAAATCAGCAAGTGTTGTTTGTGTTTTTGGTTGAGAGCGGAGTTTTAGGCGGGCTGGGCGGTCTTGTTGGGCTCATGCTTGGTTTTATGATGAGCACTCTGGTAAGTCTTATTTCTTCAGGTTTTTTGGCATCAATTGTCCAACCTTCATACTCACCAGTTCTTATTGTTGGAGCACTGTTGTTTTCTTGTGTGATTGGTGTTCTTGCAGGAGTGTTTCCTGCACTTCAGGCAAGCAGGATGAGTCCTGCGGAGGCTGTGCGTGCGTGAGCTTGCGAAAATTGGGTTGTGGAATATTGTGCGGCGAAAAAAACGTGCATTACTGACTGTGCTTGGCATTTTTATTGGCATTGCGGCAGTTGTTGCCTTGGTGAGTATTGGTCAAGGATTACAGCAGTCTGTGCAAGACCAGTTTAGCAAGGTTGGCGGTGATAAGATTCTTGTGCAGGCAAAAGAGTTTGGGGTCGGCGGTGTTGCAGCTGCTGGCAAGCTTGGTGTACGCGAGCTTGATGTCATACAGCATGTTATTGGAGTGGGTGAGGCTGCTGGGGGGCTTGCACTGTCTGGAAAGACGCGGTTTAATGATGTTCAAAGAACTGTTTTTGTTGCAATGCTTCCTGTAAAATCAAGTGAGGCTAACTTGCTTACTACCTTTACAACTTGGGAAGCAGATAAAGGTCGTTTGCTTCGTTCTGGCGAGCGTGGCAAGGTTGTTATTGGTGCAACACTTTCATCAGGCAATGTGTTTTTGAAAGATATTTCATTGCGTAACACTATTGTAGTGAATGATGTGGGTTTTGATGTTGTTGGCATTCTTACGCGGACAGGCGATCCAACAACTGATTCAAGTGTGATTCTTTCTGAGCCTGACGCACGTGCAGTGCTTAACTCATCAGATGTGTATTCCTACATTGTGGCTCAGGCAGTAGGTGATCCGGATGTTGTTTCTCATCGTGTTGAGCGTGCCTTACGTCGTGACCGTCATCAAAAAGAGGGTAATGAAGATTTTTCTGTGCAAACCAGCACTGAGCTTATTGCCTCATTTAACACTGTGCTAAACATTATTCAAGTGATTTTTGTTGGCATTGCAGCAATCAGCCTTTTGGTTGGTGGTGTGGGAATCATGAATACCATGTTTACTGCAGTGCTTGAGCGCACGCGAGAAATTGGTGTGATGAAAGCAATAGGTGCAACTAATAGCAGTATTTTGTTTGTGTTTATGCTTGAAAGTGGAATATTAGGACTACTAGGTGGTGTTGCTGGAGTGCTTGTTGGTGCAGGCATTGGAATGCTGGTAGAACAAGTTGTGAATTACGCATATGGCGCGGGCACGATTCATGCAGTGTTTCCAGTATGGCTCGTGATTGGTGCAGTGCTGTTTGCAGGAGTTATTGGCATACTGAGTGGTTTGTTGCCAGCATTACGCGCATCCCGCTTAAGTCCTGTTGAGGCATTGAGAGAGGAGTGACTTGCATAAAAAATTATTTTAGTAATGTGTCTGACCACAGGTCATCAATTTGATAGGTTATGTTTTGTTTTTTCAAAAAAGAAAGCATAGTGTTTCTTTTAGGTGAAGGAAGTATGATGGTGCTCTTTTCAATCTTCTTTCCTCCGAGTTCATCAATAAAACCTCGTGTGCTGTAGATTTTCTTACCAACTTTTTGTTCATATCCGTACAGTCTACGCCATGCCTTTATTTTTTTTGCACGGGAGAGTTTTCTAAAATCAAGACGAAGAAGACAGATATATTGCGCTTCCTTTGGCAGTTCAGCAAATGGGCCATATAGAAAAATGCCATTGCTTATGACTTCTCTGTGCAGTTTCCAATCTGCAAGCAGTCCTGTTTTTACAGAAAGTTCATTGCTCAATCCCTTAAGATGCCATTTTTCATAGGTGTTGCTTAGCTCAAATGTCTTCTGAACTTTTTCAACTTCTTTTTTAATGTCTTTTCGTGAGTCTACAAATACGTCAATGTCGCTTTCTGAATCAAAATTTCCTCGCGCAACTGAGCCAAAAACTATGATTCTTTCAATTATTTCTCTAATATTGCTTTGAAGAAGAAATGACGTAAACTCAGAAGCGTACGCGAGCAAGTCGTGTTTTGAAAGTGTCATTTTGGCAACTCTTTGATATCTTTTTCTAATGCAGTAAAACGCTCAATGGCTTCTTTAGTTGTTTCAAGAGGTTTTTGTGTTCCATACGCGAGTGTTTCACAGAGATTCTCTAAGGCAACCA
>JAHFOI010000003.1:34812-55534 GCA_023266895.1 Candidatus Woesearchaeota archaeon | reverse complement strand
TTTGGTTGTGCATTGTTTGTAATTGTGAACTAATCAATGACTGACTTACAATTGTTTGCTTGAGTTAGGTCTATGTTTGCAGTTGTTGATATCACTCCTGGATTTCCAAAGGTGTGGAGTGTTACATAATCTTCCCAGGGTAGCATTCCTTGACTTGTGAAGTATACTGCATACCCAAAAGGTGTTGCCAGAGTGCTTGGAAATTCTATCATCAATTTTCCATTATTTGTATGGCTGCCTGAAAGTAGTGTGCCACTGAATTGACCAACAGTATTACAGCCTGAGTCTAAGCAGTTAAATACAAGTGCATCAACACTATTTGTGTTGAATTGGTATGTTACATCAACTAGTGCTGTTGCAGAAACTGCAAATAATATCAGTGCAGCAATAAATACTGCAAAAAAAGAAGATAAGTTATTCATTTGTGCCTCATGCCATGCGTATAGTTTTTGGGACTGAATTGTGTTGTATGTTCCAAGCTTTCAAAATGATATGGTTTGCTACGGTGCGCACCTGCTCCATTACCACCCTCGCGATTTCCACCAAGGCGTAGATTACCTGTGCCTTTGCCAGCTCCAGGAAGTACTGAACTAGTTCCTCCTGAACCTACTGCACCAAAGATGTCGCCAAAGAAGGCTGCTGCTGCAAGAATTCCTCGTGCGCGAAGTCCTGCTGCACTACCTTTGTAATTGCTTACTCCACCATCAAGTCCTATATATTCTCTAAAGAGCACATACATAAGGTTTTCTGGATTTTTAACAAATTCTGTTCCATACGCACCAGTAAGACTGTCTGCAAATTGCAAGTATTTTGCATCTCTGATTGCATATTCTATTGCAGGCAATGCTGGCACTTGGCTTTTTGCTGTTGCGCAAGTAAGGTCCAAGATCTGTTTACCAAGTGTGAGCTTTCCGAGCGCAACTGCAGATACTTTTTTGTCAAATTCTAATGCATTACCTATTAGGCATGCTGCACTGGTTGCGTTTTCAATCTGAGGATTATTGTAGCGTTGTGCTAACAAAAACAAGTATTGGCCACGAGCAATTGCTACTTCTTGTTCCCAGTTTCTTCCTTTTTTTGCAGCAAGACTACATGCATCAACGAGTAGTTCTTGAGCGCGTTGTTTTTCTGCAGCTGGCAATAAACTGACTGCATTGCTGCCGAGCTGTGTAAATCTCACTCCGTAAACTGCCTGTGTCAAATTGTCAGCAATATTTGTAACTGAATTGAGTGCTTGTCCTTGCATGCCTTCACCTTGAAGTAATGCTGCAGTTGGTATAAGCACATTCCACAAATAGTGTTCAAGTGTTTTGTCATAGTTTTCAACAAAAGGACTGAGCACAGGCTGGTCTTTTCTTTTTTCATGCACAAACACAATAAATCTTCCTTTGCCAGTTGTATCATTGCCTAATTGATCAAAAACAGGCGCAAGAGACTGCTCTACTGACTTAAAGTAGTCATCCAAGCGCGATTTTCCTGCACCAATATTTTGTTGTAATGTTCTGCGAAATACTCGTTCATCACTTGTGTTATTCAAAAGAGTGTCTAAACTATCTTTTTCAGTTTTATTCAACCACTCATTTGCAGTTCCCAAGTTATTTCCAAGAGCGTATGCTTTGACTTGTTTTATGCGCAACGTATATTCATTGATTTTTGCGTCATCACCAGTTAAAGCGAAAAGGATTTTTTTCATATACTCAATGCCCGTATCAATATGCACTTTTTGAGCATCAGAAAAATCAGCAATATCTTTTGCAGTTGCAGGTGGATTTACAGTACCTGGCATGCTCACTTGCTGCGTAAACTTTTCAAGTGTTTTTCCTTGATCACTCACTGCTAATTCGTTGCGAATGTGGGTGAGTGTTTTTTTCTGTGCTTCAGTTGGTGCTGGCGGATGATACATACAGCTAACAACAGGCAAGGTTAGAATACTCGCGAGTGCTGCTTTTACTAATGTGTTTGCTCTATTTCTATTTTGTTTCACAAGTGGTTGTGTGTTCATTTTGATACCTCAGTTTGAGTGTTGTTGTGTATATGCAACGTAGACTGCCAGAACAATTGCTGCTCTGCGTGCATCACGTGCTCTTAGTTCTGCATTTTTCTGATATTGTTTTTTGTTTTCAGAAGTTAAATCATCAGGCATGCGATTTTTGTGGCTTTCAATAGCACGATCAAGCAGCTCAAGAGTTGGGCAAAGTATTGCCGTAGTGCTTACGTTTGCTGTTTTGTTTTTTCCTGAAAGATCTACATTACAAAATCTATCATATGCTGTGTGAAGTTCTGCACCACCAAGACCGTTATCTACTGAAGAAAACCAGTCTGTAAGCGCACGGAGCTCAGCTTTACCTTTCGCAGCTCTCTTTGCACCATCATCTCCTGCTGCAGATTCATATGCTTCTTGAGCCTTTTTACCAATTGCTTTACCAACTGGTTCATACGTTTTAGAGATCGAAAGTTGTGAATTCCAAAGTTGAAGAACCTTATCAGGCTCATTATTTCGTATTTGGTCAAGAAGTTTTTCTTCTAAGGCACTTATTTCAGTTGCCTCAGAGGGAGAAATGTCGGGTAGTATAATTGAAGGGACATAGGCCTGAATAACAGTTTCTATTACAGTAGGTTTTGAAGCAGAAGTAGTGCTTGCTACTGGTGTTGCTGAAGGACTTGCGGGTGCATTTACTTCAGCTGCAGCAGCTCTACGTTCCTCACGATCTTGTGCATACGTTGTTCCGCTTAATGCAGCAGTTAATGCTATTGATAGTAAAGAAGTATATCCTGTTTTTCTGGTGTACATACCCATCCCCCACAATACTTTCTTAATAATAGTTAATGAAAGTAACAACTCAAGAGTAACACAGCTTCTTTTAAAGCTTATGGAAGAACAACGACTAATCCACAATCTTTAATATAAACTCAAACTCACAGCATCCATGCGTATTTCAATTATTGGTGGAGGCCCTAGTGGTTCATCAGCAGCCCATGACCTGGCCAGAAAAGGTCATGAGGTGCATTTGTTTGAGGAAAATTCTGAAATCGGCATCCCTTGTCATTGTACTGGTATTGTAACTAAGGTGTTGTGGGAGCACATTCCTAAAAAAAAAGAACTTATTCTTAATGAACTAAAGAGCGTGCGCATCCATGGACCCAGTACGTTCACTGATGTTCCGCTTTCTGAGTTTGTGCTTGATAGAGCAGGTTTAGACAAATATCTTGCACAACGAGCAAGTGATGCTGGTGTAAGCATTCATTACAACCAAAGGTTTACTGGAGTTCAAAACAGACAACTTATGTTTAGCAGTTCTGACACACAGAGTCCAAAACAAGCTGATGTTTTGATTGGCGCAGATGGTCCGCGTAGTGCAGTTGCCAAAGCCACCAACATATTTGGCGAGAGACGATTTTATTTGGGGGTGCAGGCAACAGCTTCAGGGAATTTTGTGCCAGATCGTTTTGAGGTGTGGTTTGGCACAGTGTGTCCTGGTTTTTTTGCGTGGCTAGTTCCTGAATCAGAATCCGTTGCAAGAATAGGCATTGCGGCTCTTGAGTCGCCACAAAAGTATTTTCAGCCTTTCATAAAAAAGCATGCCAAAAAAATCATAAGCTATCAGGGAGGACCTATTCCTTGGTTTAACAAATCCTCGAAACAGTTTACAATGCACAATGGTCTTCCAACATATCTTGTGGGTGATGCTGGCGGATTAGTTAAGGCAACAACTGGCGGTGGCATCATCACTGGCATCATGTCAGGTCAATTGTGTGCTCAGGCAATTGAACAGCAAACCAGCTATGAAAAATTACTTGCGCCTTTGAAACGTGAATTGTGGCTTCATGACTTCATGAGAAGCATGCTTAACAAGTTTTCTGACGCGGATTATGATCACCTCATTGAATTGATGAGTACTCCAAAAGTAAAAAATATTTTGTTTAATCACCCACGAGAATTTCCTTCACGCTTTTTGTGTAAATTACTACTTGCCCAACCAAGGTTTATGAAATTTTTGCCTAAAACAATAATGTGACACTGATTTTTCCCTGGAGAACCAAAAATTGTTCATTGACAGATAAAGTTCAGCACATATCGCGTTGCGGTTTTATCAAGATCACTTTTTTTATCCTCTGCACCAAATGCTTCAAGGACTGGAGGAATTAAGGTAAGTAAATCTTTTTTAGTTCCTTGGCGCCAATATCTTTGAAATTCACTTTGAGAAATATCCAAATAAACAGTAAGTTCTTTCACTCTGCCATCAGGCATTGACGTTATAAATTCATATTTCAATGTTTCTGCAGTATTAATTTCAAATGCTGCAAGAAGTTCAATAGTAAATGACTCCAAACCATTTTTAAGGGCTGCCTGAAAATGTTTTTTAACTTCAAAAAATCTTCCAATATCACCTAATGTTTTGCTAACACCTGGATTCAGTTCTTCGCCCTCCATGATTCTCAGTAAGTAACAAAACTATTTAACTCTTATGTTTTGCACTGTCAAGAAAAGTTCCTAAAGCATGATAAAGTGCAACACCATCATCAGTTCCTTCTTTAATATCTAAATGCAGACCTATCTGAATTTTCTCACAAGAACGTGCCTCTGAAAGAATATCACTTAAATTCACCTCAGTTGATAATCTTTGAAGAACTGAACTTGTAGTTTGAGCTGTTGTATTCGGGAGAACTATAACAAATTCATCACCACCCCACCGATATAGCTTATCTGACGGGCGTAGAATTTTTGTCCAGTACTGTTTGAGATAACAAAGAAGACTATCTCCTGTAGCGTGTCCATGTTGTTCATTTATTGCCTTAAACTTTTCAACATCAAAAATCAGCAAGGTATACTCATAACCAAAATTACGTTTTTTAAGGTCTGCTTGTGCAATAAGGTCTTTTTCAAGCATTCTTCTATTGTAGGCGTGAGTGAGTGGATCTTCATAGGCGTGTGTTTCTAGTTCTTTTATGATACTCTCTTTTTTTTCAAGTTGCGCCTGAAGTTTATTTAGTCTCCCTTCAAGAGTTTCACATTTTTGCACTATTTTTTCACGCTCACGTGACACTTCACCCAAGATAGCAAGATAGGTATCTCTAACACGTGTTTTTCCTCGTTCATACATAACCACCCAATCCATAGTTATTACTACTATTTAGTGGTTTATAAATCTTGTGAAGTTAATCACTAAAAAGAGATAACGAAAAAACACCACTCCCCTAACAAGCTTTAAAAACCAGTTCTTGATGTAATAATAAAAAGGTGGTTTTTTTGGCAGATGATGATATTGGCATTGATTTTAGCAAGTTATTCAGCCGTGGAAAGAATAAAGAAAACCATGCTGTTGAAGGCAAATCTCAAGAAAAACCAGTTCATCACTCAACCCAAGAACATTCCAGTATTCAAACATCTGCTTCTTCAGCAAATAATTCTCTTGATTTGAAAGGTGCTTGGTTAAAAACGCGTTCATTTACTCAAAAAAATTATGTATGGCTGATTTTGCTTGTTTTGCTCGCAATTCAGTTCGCACCAAATCATGGATTTTTTCCTTGCAATGGTGCAGTATATTGCCCCTGGGGTGCGGTCTGGACCAGAATGCAAGCATCTACCATGCCTATTGCTGATGACTGGGCAGGTTCAGCAGTTACCAATAACATTCGAAATCAAATCCAAGACATGCTTAATCAGCAGTATCCTAATCTTCCTTCTGATCGTAAAGCACAACTTCTTGAACAAGAATGGACAAAGTACAAAAGCACGAATGGTGATCAGCTTGCAGCACAGATCAAGCAATTAGGCACGCAGTTCAGAGCATTCTACCAGTATGAGTCTGCTGGCAAGAATTTTGTGTACATGCCTGATATTGATCCGTATTATTATGTGCGATATGCACGAAATTTGATTGATAAAGGCCGGATTGGTGATGTGATAAAAGATGGTAAGCAGTGGGATACTCACATGCTTGCGCCTGTTGGTATTGAGGTTCCAAAAAACATTCTTCCACAAATGCTTGCATGGTGGCACAAGATCGCAAAGATTGGAGGGCTTGATTTACTTCAGTCCGGCGCCTCATTTCCTGTTGCAGCGATTTTATTATCACTCATTCCTGCATATTTTGTGGGAAGAAAATTAGGTGGTGTTGTAGGAGGGATTGCTGCAGCATCAGCTATTGGCATAAGTACTGCAATTTTTAGCAGGACAACCTGGGGACATCCTGATACTGATGTGTTCAATATTTTCTTTCCACTCATGATTGTATGGTTGTTTATTGAAGCCATTGACGCGCACAAATCAAAACCGCGCTGGATATACACTGTGCTTACTGGATTTGCAGTGGGTCTGTACAGCACTGCGTGGAGCGGGTGGTGGTATATTTTTGACTTTTTACTTGCCGCAATGGCAGTGTATGTCATTTATGAATTCATTGTTGATCGCAGATTGCGTAATGTGTTTGTTCATAAAGAATTCAAGACTATACTAGAGCATCCTGCAATGAAAATTGTGCGTATTGGTGTTGTGCTTGTGCTCGTGAGCATGATCTGCGTGTCTGCGTTCCAAGGTTTTAGTGTATTTTTGAATGCCACGAGTAAGCCGTTTGCATTTATGCAGATAAAGTCTGCAACAAGAGAAACCTTGTGGCCTAATGTATTTACAACAGTTGCCGAACTTAATCCAGGTTCTGCGAATGGCATTATTTCTAATGTTACTGGTTGGGAGAATCATGCACGGTTTGCATTATTCCTTTCAGCTCTTGGGCTGGTCTGGTTTGCGTATGCTCATAGAAAAAGGCCTGAACGCATGACGTATAGCATTCTTATTCTTATTTGGTTGTGTGCAGCTTTTTACGCAAGTTTGAAGGGTATTAGGTTCACTGAGCTTATGGGTCCTGCATATGCTCTTGGTCTTGCAGCCCTTGCAGGCATGCTTCATAATACGCTTGCTCCACTGCTCAAAAAGATTCGCATTCCTTCGCTTGTGACAGGTATTTTTGTTCTTGTGTTGTTTTCCCTTGTTGTGCTACCTCAAGCGCAGTCTGCATTTTATAGTAGTCATGGTGACATACCTATTGTGAATGATGGCTGGGCCAACACGCTTACCAAAATACGTCAAGCTTCTGCGCCTGATGCAATTATTAATTCTTGGTGGGATTATGGTCATCACTTTAAGTTTTTTGCTGATCGCGCAGTCACGTTTGATGGTGCTTCGCAGTCAAAACCGCAGGCACATTGGATTGGCAAAGTGCTTCTTACCAGCAATGAAGATGAAGCAATAGGTATTTTGCGCATGCTTGATTGTGGGGCAAATGGCGCAGCTGACGCACTTGATGCAGTTGCCCAAAACATACCTCGCGTAGTTCAGATCTTACGTAAAATTATTCTTCAAGACGAAGCATCTGCACGTAAAACTCTTGCAGATGAACACATTCCTGATGATGTTGCACAACAAGTTATGCGCCTATCAAAGTGTAATCCTCCTGATAATTATTTTATAACTTCTGACGACATGATTGGCAAGTCGGGGGTGTGGGCACATTTTGGTAGCTGGGATTTTGACAAAGCATGGATGTGGGCGTCATTACGCAAGAAGTCTCGTGATGAAGCGATTGGTGCGTTGGCAACAACAGGCAAATCTCATGATGATGCGGGAGTGTTGTATGATGAAGCGCAAAGCATTACCTCTGAAGAAGATGCGAACGCATGGATTGCGCCATGGCCTGGATTTATCGGAAGCAGTTTAACTGCGTGTAGTCAGCAAGAGAGTATGATTCGCTGCGGTAATGGTCTTTTGTTTAACACCTCGAATCATGAAGCAAGAATGGTATCTGACAAAGGTGTTGGTATTCCTCAAGTTGTGGCCTACGTAAATGAACGCGATGAATTTGTACGACAGGAATATGCAAATGCAACTGTTGGCGTGGGCGTTGCAGTATTTAATCATCCATATATTGGTTTAGCATCAATTGCCATGAGTCCTGAGCTCGCATCAAGCATGTTTACTCGCCTGTATTTCTTTCAGGGACAAGGACTTACGCACTTCCAGCAGTTTAATCTTGAACGATTCTTAGGTGGTGGCTGGGTAAGTGTATGGAAAGTAAACTGGGCTGGTGGAGCACCTCTTAATGCAGTTACTGCACCAACCCCAAAAACTTCTGGAACAATTCAAGTCAATTACATTTTGTCGCTTGATAATGGAACAATTGCTGACAGTTCTATTGTGGACTGGCAACACAAAAACATCACGAACACTTCTCGTTTTGAAGACTTTGAAACCCACCCATTCAAATTTGAGCTTGGCAAAAGCCAAGTGATTCAAGGATTTGAAGCAGTTGCCAGCGCGCTTCCTGTAGGCAAGGAAACCAGCACAGTCATACCTCCAGAATTTGGGTATGGCACTGATCCTTCAAAACATCCTTTAGGCAATAAAACATTGCATTTTAGGATTCAACGAGTGACATAAGGCTCTGGAGAAAAGCTGCCACCGCCACCTTGAAGGACGCAAATCCAACTGCAACAAAAACCTTATATACACCTGTCTCTTGCACAAGTGTATGAGAACTCATGTTGTTGCAGCTGTTTTTCTTGCTGTTTTTTTGGTAAGTGTAGTTGCCTTAGGTGCTCAAATGCACACCAGTTTGCCTACAGGAAGCAGCGTGGTAAGCACTCCGCAAGAGTTTTGGCCTGGATTGATTCTTGGCATGCTTGCTATTTTTGTGGTTGCGTTTTTCGTGATTCGTCCAACAGAACAAATTAAGAAGAAAAAATAAGTTTGGTGATTTTTCTCATTCTCAAATATGTGCTGGATCACCATCATAGCTTTTGTCAACATCTAAAATCAGAAGTGGTGGTAATTCTATTTTGACAGCATTGAGTTTTACGCTAACTGTTGGTTTTCTATGATATTTGCCGAGAACAGTACTTAATCTATGAAGTACATTACCATACTTTGTGCCAACAATATTGCCTCGTGATTCATCTGAGACCTGATCTTCAAGAATAATTTTGCAGGTGAGAATACTACCTTCATAATGAATAATATGCTTACGCAGCATGCCATTAATATAGAGCTCTTGGGCTTGACTTGTTTTTCTCTTCCAACAAAACATATCTGGCGCGTCAGCAACAAATAATTGATCTTCTGAAATAAGCTCAAAATCATCGCATTCAGTTCTATAAATAATCTCTGACTCTAGTTCAAGTCGTTTATTGGTTGATGCAGATGGTTCACTCCAACCACTGCTTTCATGATATCTTTCAAACCCAGTTCGTACTGCACAATTGATTTCTTTTTTTCGTTCTTTAGCAAGAACTTGAGCAATTTCTTCTGGTCGTGCATGGTAGACATCAAAGCACAAGTCTGCAAGACTTGTCAACAAAAGTCTTTTCAAAGAATCAGGAGTGTCACCTTTTATGATATCTATTTCTAACTCACCAAACAGATTACTCTCTGACATTATTGAACTCAGCTCTATGTTCTTTTAAGTCTTGCGCAGCTGAATAAAGACGATGTTTCTGCAAACAGTAATGCTATTGCCATGCAAAACAGCCCGAAGTCTCGTATGGCAATCTCATTAGGTATTTGACTGATCATAATTGGCAAAATAAGTGCTACTGCAATTCCTGCAATTATTTTTGTGTATACGCCAAAAACAAGCAACACTCCAAGAACTGCTTCAACAAGTCCCAAAAGCATAACAAACACTATTTGTTTCAGTGCAATTCCTGCAAGCAATCCACTGATAAAGTCAGGAATGTAACCTGCCCAGTTCAAGGGTTGTGTGAATTTGCTGATGCTGAACAACAAGAAAAAGATTCCAAGACCAATACGAATTATAAAAACAGCAGTATCATTTGGTTTCATACGAGCATGCTTCTTCACGCATTAATAATGCTTATGAAACAGGTGATGACAAAAGAATAAATACTCCTACTTTTTTTTATCACTATGCCTCGTCGTTCATTTGCAGCAGTGCGTCATGACTTGTTACAATGCCTTGTGTCGGGACCAAAAACACTTAATTTAATGAGTCGTTTGACTGGTGTTGTGTGGCCTGCAGTTAAGCGTCATGCTACATGGTTGTGCGAGCAGGGTCTTGCACGAAGAATTTTAAGCACGCGTTATGCAGTTATTATTGAGCTCACACCAAGAGGCAAGGAAGAAGCCTCACAGAGTTATTCTGCAACTTCTAAAGAAAACCATTTAGAGAACGCAAGTCATAAATAGCGCGAACAAGTCAAAAGCACATGATTGACAAAGATACTGTGATTGGTGTGTTACAGACCGTGATGGATCCTGAGCTCATGTTGAGCATTTGGGATTTAGGACTTATCTACAATTTAACAGTTTCTGATGAAAAAATAAGTATTGATATGACGCTCACCACTCCTTTATGCCCGTATGGTCCTGCAATTATTGAAGAAGTTAAGCAAAAGCTTTCAAGTCTTGCAAAAGAAGTAATTGTTGAACTTGTATTTGAACCGCCATGGCAGCCTTCTGAAGAAGTCAAGATGTCGCTAGGAATATTTTAGATTACGCAAGTTTGAGGTGTTGAGAAAAAGACCGGTTTATCAAGAGAACAAACTCCTCAATCAACATCACTGCACAAAATTCACCTACTCAATCATGGCAGAGCTGAAGGGTATGAAAAAAAATCAACAATAAACGCATTTGCTTTGCTCATACTATCACGCCGCGACCCAGGTTTGAACTGGACATGCTCAACTGAGGTTTCGTAACCCAGTTCAAATCATTAAGTTACTTGTTGAAATTCACTGCGTTCATACATGTACGCCGCGACCCGGATTTGAACTGGGAAATCCTTGCGGAAACAGACTTTCCAGGATTCCCACAAACGCCGCCACCCGGATTTGAACCGGGAAATCCTTGCGGAAACAGACTTTCCAGGCCTGCGCAGTACCAGGTTGTGCCATGGCGGCATATTCTCTTTTGCACTGAACGCTTTTATAAACCTATTCCTCAAAAAGGCTCTGGTGAAAATGTACCCTGTGGCCTATGAAGGGCGAGTATTAGCGGGAATTAGTTGGGTGCCGATAGTGACTTCGAAGCAGGAAAGGCATACTGTATTGTCAGTCAGTACACGAGCGTGGCAGAAACTACGAGCCGTGCGAGACTTTCTGCAGAGCCGCGTGTTTCGCCGCATTTATAATCTTCAATACTCTTTCTTAAGTCATGAGTCTTGATGATATTCCTCAAGTTGTGCTTCCAGATTCTGGAATACACACATTTATTATTGTCACAGAGAGCACTCAGAGAAAAAACTATTTTCTTCCAGATGTTGATGTAGTACAACATGCATGGTTGTACATAACTACCTTCAGAACCATAGTTCGTCATGCACATATTCCCACTCGTCTTTTTTGTCCAAAGAGTGGTGGTTATATTGAGCGTGATGATATTAATAAACAATTTAGGATTTTTGGTAGAAGTACTATGATTGGACCCTATGAACCTGAAGAAGTGCGACTTCTTATTGAACCAGAAATAAAAAAGAAATTTCCCGAATACTCTCTTTTTATTGAACCGCCAGCAGATCCAGACTAGTAATTTGCATTTGAATTGAAAATTATGTAGATGCCGCCAGGGAGATTTGAACGCCCGACCTACGGATTATGAGACCGTCGCTCTACCAGGCTGAGCTATGGCGGCATATACGCACGCACATTTCACTGTCTTTAAAAAAGTTGTTGTGAACTGTGATAAACTAGTTTGGCACGTTTAGGAATAGACCTATTTTTGGAAAAAAAACATGTGCTCTGAATTGCTAAGAAGACACGAATGCACTCTTTATTTTTTCCTGAATTACCGTATGTTGTTCAGAAGTTAGTTTTTTGTGAGGCCAGTGCCTAAAACCATCACCTGAAAATCGCGGAATCAGGTGAATATGTGTATGAAATACAGACTGACCTGCAGCAGCACCATTGTTCATTTCAAGATTTAAACCATCAGCATTCAGTGCATGCATGATGGTTTCACTCATGCGTTGAGCAGAATTCATGAGCTTTGAAAGAACCTCAGATGATAACCCTAATAAATCAGTAACATGTGTTTTAGGAATAACAAGCGCATGACCTTCATTCACTGGTTCATTAGTCAAAAAAACAAGTGTGTCAGCATCTTCAAAAAGAATGTGCGCAGGAATCTTTTTTTGCACAATCGCACAGAACACACAGTCCATGCTTATGCCTCAAGCAAACCTACAAGTTCACGCAAGTCAGCAATTTTAGGACTGAATTCGCGCTTGTTTCGTCGGTCAACAAGAATGCCTTTCATACCCGCAGCTTGGGCTCCAGCCATGTCTGACTCAACACTATCACCAACAACAACTGCCTCAGCCTTCGTAACTCCGAGCGCGCCTAGCATGGCATCCATAGCAGCAACGTCAGTTTTTAGCATGCCTGTTTCGAAAGAAAAATGCACAACATCAGTAAACTTTTTGAGTTCCAAACGATCAAATAATAGTTCCATACCAAAACAGTCGGTGTTGGACATCACGCCAATCTTCAGCCCTTTTTTCTTCAGTGACTCAAGGGTTTCAATAGTGTCAGGAAAAATAGTTGCAAGAATCTTGTTCTTATTCCAAATACCAATAAGACGGCTGATCATGAAGTTTCTGGGCTGCACACCAAACTCTTCACAGCACACGCTAAATGCTTCAGCCTGATCCTTGTATTCTTTGGTCATGAATGCAGTCTCAAAGCGCTGCACAAATTCAGAAAACTCAAGACCTGGTGCAAGCAATTGATGTGTCTGACGCATAGGGCTATACGTGCCTGTACTCACAAGCGTTCCCCAAAAATCAAAGACGACTGCCTTAATCCCCATAGACTTCTCCTATTTGGCTTTATTTAAAAAGCTTGCTTTTATGTGATCGCACGCAATAGGCAATCCATGAAACAACATTAGATTCTGACCACCCACTGACAATTTGAGATGGTACTGAGTCTTATCACTGCAGAAATCACTTGTGTTATAATCACTCGAAAACCGACCGAACCAGTGTTGAAGACACAGGCGAAAATTGCGAGCTACCCGATTTATACTCGATTGCAATCTTGGCAAACCAAGTTACAACCTACGAACATCGGTGAGATCGGTTGCAATATTGTACGCTTCATGAATTGTACTCCTTTAATATTTTAGTTCTACTTTTTAAAAGAATATTCTTGTATAAACGAAAACTATATCTATCTCTGAAAATAATTGCATCGTCATGAGTGAACGTATTGTATTTAAAACACAAAGAGGTTTACGAATTGTTGGAATTTTAGAACGTGTTAATACTGATAGAATCATTATCATGGTGCACGGATTCACAGGTGATAAAGACATGTGTGGCAAGTTTGTTCGAGCAGCGCATTATTTGGCACGCAGGAGGTTTGCAGTATTTCGGTTTGATTTTGCTGGTTCTGGAGAAAGTCAAGATACTTATATAAGCTTGTTTGGTCAAGTTGATGATCTTGAGTCAGCAATTGCGCTAGTGCAAAGCTGGGGATATACTCGCATAGGACTCCTCGGACACAGTTTTGGTGCACTCACTGGGCTCGTGACGTATTCACCATACATACGAACTATGGTGCTCACAGCACCAGTTACTGAAGGACGAATACAGCCCATGTTTGACAATCTCTTATTTCGTTCATGGATAAAACTGCGCGGACACATCAGACTGCACATGAAACGCGTGTTTACTATCTCAAAAGAATCACTGAATGAACGAGATCTCACTCGACCAAATATTATTCTCCCCCCGGTACGATGTCCAGTTCTTATTATTCATGGTGACAAAGATACAACAGTGCCCCTTGTACATTCTCAACGCGCAATCAAGTTTCTTCCAAAAACTGCAAAACTTGAAATCATACCTGGCACGACTCATGAGTTTAACAAAGGCTGGCATCGCACCCTCAGAATAGGAACTGCATGGTTTGAAAAACACTTGCCTGAAAGAACAAAATCACAAATCAAGAAATATGCTTCATAGTACTCGTTTTGTCGAGAGATCTCACGCAGCTTCTTTCAATCGGGTTCAATTCCTGCAAAATGGACCAGTCGGGATTTGAACCCGAAGTCTTTCCCCTGCGAAGGGAACGCGATGCCGTTACGCTACTGGCCCACAGAGTAATTCTTTTTTAAAGTTATTTTTCTTTCTTAAATTCTGCTCTTAAAAAGTCTTTCTAAACTGTGCTATGCCACATCTTTAGTGTTCTAGTGTAAAATTCAAGCCTTTTTTTAATAGATGCTTGATGAAGAAGAGTTCCATTCATAAACGAGTGCAATAAGAAATCAACATCTAATTGCAACATTTTAAACTCAATCTGTTGACTATTCAAGCCCTGTTTCTTGAATTTTTTGTGAAGAGAATCTATTGTTTTTTGTAATTCTTTATTTTGTTGGCTGAATTCATCCATGCATATTTGAGAAGATAGATATAGATAAAGCTTTTGTTTTTAAACAAAAAAAGAAAATAAAAAAGTTAATTAACTATGTGCTGGACAGCCACTGCATGCTTTCTTTTTGAAGCCACAACTAATGCACATAACAAGTGCTCCTGCAGCATACCAAAGCATGATTTGCCACCACATTGCGCCACCAGACCATTGAGTCCAGAGACCATTAACTAATAACCAAAGCCCTATACCGCATACTATGGCGCTGAGAATCATCCAGCCAAAGTTTGAGGGCCCGCACTCGCACTTCATTTCCTTAGCCATACTGTTCACCTCACTCGGAGAATAAAACTATTCATATATAAACTTGCCTATTTTTAATCAAAGAAAAAAAATTGTGCGAAAAACTTTTTCCCTCAATAGAAAAGACGTTTTTTTTGGGAGGGGGTGGAAACGTGGAGAGCGCTTTTTCATGACTCGTTCTTCCATCATTTTGTGAAAAACAAAGATCACTTCATCTTCTTTGTAATATCAATATTTTGTTTGCAACCCGCACATACAAAACGTAACACGTCAACAGTTTTTTGTTTCAAATCTTCTTCACCACAAATTCTTGCTTTTTTACGGAGAAAGGGTATTTGAATCTCACCATGCGTGCTGCATTTTGGACAGTCATACTCTACATTTGCAGTTAGTGTATCTTCATAGGCTTGTTTTTCTTGCGTAAAACCACACTCTTTACAAGAATATTCTGAAGCGCGAATTTTTACTTTGCCTTTTTTGTCAACTGGTTTTCCCATAATTCCTTTTTTACATTTTGGGCACGTGCCACGAAACACCCATGCAATAAGCAAACCTTTTGCATGATTACGACGAGTGAAGTACACGCAGTCATTCATTGAAGCAGGTTGTTGAAGCATTTTTCAAATTAGTTGTAAGAAGTATTTAATTCTTTTTGTTACAAACATCAAACGAGAATTACCAAATCTGTAACACAGAAAAGTTTAAATACAAACTCACTTCGCCAGCATTAACCAAGACCAAGGGGGCTTCTTTCCTTAACGGAAGGAATGCCCTCGCTATTTTTTTTCTTGAGCCACTCGTTTTTTATTCTGAGTTTTGTGCTTCTGTTGCCACAAAGCTTAAAAGCTCAGCCTTGATTTAGGTTCTATGCCTTTTTTTCTTACGCACATAGAAAGCTTGCGTCATGTTGCGCACCAACTCAAGATCCACCCTCGCACAACACCTGTTGCGTATCATCTTGCGCTAGTTGGTTGTATTTTGCCAGATTTAGAATATGCAGGATTACTCAAACAAGTTCATGGACAATGCAAAGAATTTTATGAATACCTCCTTAATGCAGAACCTGCGTATGTTCCTCTTGCAATAGGCATGCTTTGTCATGAACTCTATGACCAAATCATTGAACCAGGGTATGTTGCGAAAAAAGAACAACGAGCAGAAGAAATACTTTCAGAATATTATCCTGATCTCAAAGTCAAACACGCAGCACACTTATTTGTTGAACACGCAATTGACATTAGCCTTCTTCAGCAAGAGCCTTCACTTATTCAGGATCTTAAACGTGCCCTCAAGCAAATGACTGATCTGCGTTTGGAACGAATAGTGTATCATTTGTGTGCATTTTTTCAGGCTGACAAGCAGGCACTCACGAAAGCAATGCGCACAATTCGCGCATTTGATGTCTTGCGTTTACAGCATCCTGAAGGCATGAGTAAGTTTTGGTTTAATTGTATGCTTTTACTTTCAGAACAGCACATTCTTCATGCTCATGCACCAACACTTGCGCAAAAAATCAAAGCAGCATTACGTGTTGGTGTTCGTTACTCAGCACATACCTTCTTGCATAGCAAAGAACACGCAAAAAAAGCATTATTCATGATGCATAAAGGACTTCAAGACCACACAAAAGTGAGAACTCGCGCCAAACACTTGCTTGGAAAAAGACTGTGCATGGTTCTTAAACGACAACGAACTAACGCGACTTCATAACGTCTCTGCGCATGCAGTACTTGTAGACTGGGCAAGAACTGCATTTTGGTGATAAAGGTAGACAAATGGTTTTACCATGGTGCACAAATGTGTCATTTAACATCTGCCAGTGTTGTTGTGGAACAATTGTGAGAAGTGCTTGCTCAGTTTTTTCAGGAGTTGTAGTCTTTACCCAACCAAGTCTGTTGCTAATTCTGTGAACGTGAATGTCAACAGGAATGGCATCTTGACCAAAAGAATACACGAGCACACAATTAGCGACCTTACGACCAACACCAGGAATTTGCATCAAGAGCTCGCGATCTTCAGGAACTTTCCCTTCAAATTCATCCCTGATCATTTTTGCAGCAGCAATTACATTCTTTGTTTTCGCATTAAAAAAACCAATACGGTGAATTATTTTCTTTACCACGAAAGGGTTTGCATTCGCAAGTGACGTGTAGTCAGGAAATTTTTTGAGTAGCTCTCTTGCAACACCTTCAGTCACTTCATCTTTGGCACGAGCACTAAGAATAGTTGAAATCAATACTTTGAAAGGATCCCACTTCCCACCTATACGGCCAAGCATGGTGGTATGAGATTCTTGAGAGAGAATAGTAATTACTTTTTCTATGCTTCTCATACAATGCCTGACAAAGGATTCTTTATCAAGGTTTCCAATTTTTCTGCTTCATTTTTAAAATACACCTTTGCATCAGTCGGTGCAGTAGTAGTAATCTCGTTTAATTTTGAAAAGGCACGCTTAAAGTAACTTGTTGCTTGTTTTTGCATTTGTTGTCCATGCTCATACCACCTATTTTTCTTGGCTCGTACGCGTTTTTCATGCTTCGTGCATTGTTCAGGAACATCAACAGGCGTGCGAAGTGCTTGTCTTCGTGCATAAATAAAAACTAATTCTGCAGCAGATTGACATGCCATAAGCCAGTATGCTGGTGTAAGAGCTACAGCAGTTCCTGCTGCCAAAATGTTTTGGCACGCTTCTTTAAGCAGAGTCTCGTGTTTGGTTAATTCTGGCTGTCCTTTTGTTGCATACAAAAACTTGCTTAATCCAACTTCTGCAAGAAAACTAGCTTGTACTGAACTGCCTTTTAATGAGTCATACTTTTTTTGCAAGTGATTACTTAAGTCTTTATAGACTTGGCTAATTCTTTCTAAATCAACTGATTCTTTTTTTTCATGCATTTCAATTCCCTGGTATAATCGTTTCATCAGCCCAGAAATTTTGCAAGGATCTTTTGAAAGAATATCATCAATAGAAAGAACTGCATTTTCCAAAAAGGAAGTGTACTGCAGAGGACTGTTCTTAATATTTTTATCAGGTGCTACTAAGAAGCGAACTGCTTTTCTACAAAACTCATCTGCTTGAGACATAGTTGGTTTTTTTGATTCACCATATTTTCCTGAAACAGAAGGTTGTTGAGTAGGTATAGATACTGCTTCTTGCCCGGGCGTGGTAGGGTTTTGAGAACAGCGTTGTCTCTCCATAAATGCTAAAAAGGGATTCATATTCTTCACTCACTCAAACATGAATCACTGAGCGTTCTTTATAAATCTTGTGAAAGCGGTTTTTCAGGTTTTTTATCTGCAACTTCTGCTTCAGAACATACAACTGCGCGTAAATCAATCGCAGTTGCATCAATAACTTTCACGTGCACAGACTGACCGAGCTGATACTCGCCTCTCAAAATAATTGGTTTATACCATGCATTTCTCGCACACCATGCACCGTGCTTGACTTGCTCATTAATCACAACATCGCCTTCCCAGCCAATCCATTCTTTGTTTTGCATGAGCGCAACTTGTTTGAATACTTGAGTTAGCCTACGACTACGTTCATTACTCACATTGCCTTGCACTTGGCCAGGCATACGCGTGGCAACAGTGCCCGGACGAGCCTGAAAACGCGAAATATTAACCACAACAGGTCTTACATCAAAAAGCAATTGAACAGAATCCTCAAATTCCTTTTCAGTTTCTCCAGGAAAACCAACAATAAAATCTGTCGCAATAGTGATTTGCGGAATCATGAGCTGAAATAAGGTAATCATTTCTTTAAACTGCGCAAGCGTATGCTGTCGTTTCATGGCAGTTAGTACCTTATCATTGCCGCTTTGTACTGGCACATGCAAAAACTTAAAGACTTTAGGATGCTGCAATGCACGTGCCAAGTGTTTTGAATACTTTACTACGTGTTTTGGGTTTGCCATACCAACACGTATCATAAATTCACCAGGAATGCCTGCAACTGCTTCAACAAGTGCAGGCAAATCAGTGCCAATATCAAGACCATAACAGCTCATATCAGTTCCTGTAAGCCAGATCACACAACAGCCTTTTGCCACGCAGTCTCTCACTTCTTTACAAATGCTTTCACAAGAATAACTATGCGTGCTGCCTTTCACAAGCTTGGTGCTACAAAAAGCACACGCACTGTCACAGCCAGTTACACACTGAATAATACCAATAGTCTGATTTGCACGAACTTTGGGAAGCAGAGGTTTTTCAATTCTGCTACCTGATAAAACTTCCAGAGGGGTTTGAAACACACTTTCCACAGCAACTCCGATTTTATCAACATGATGCGTATTAATGAATGCTGCATCAGGAATATTCTTGCGCACTGCATCAACAATGCTTCTTGTTACACAACCTGCAAGCACAACTTTTTTTTCAGGAAATAATTCTTTAACTTTACGCACTTCACGCAACGCAGCAGCATCACCTTTTACGGTGCAAATATTAAGTACAATAACTTCTGCATCTTCTGCAGATTGTGCAAGAACATGACCTTCTGTGGCAAGCACTCCTTTCATGATTTCGCTATCAGAAGCATTTGCACTGCAACCATAGGTCTTAAAAAACACGCGAGCCATATTTTAATAAGTAATAGAAGCACTTTTAAAGGTATTGGCAGAACCCAGTATGTTCATAACGCTATTAAACCGCATCATTGAGTGAATCTCTGACATCACCACTATGACCAACTACACAAAACAAGTTTTCAGAAGCACCGCAGGCATACTATTTGTGATGCTACTCACTGCAGGCTTAGGTTATGTCTGGAGGGTTGTACTCGCGCGTAAACTGAGTGTTGAGGAGTTCGGGCTTTTTTTTGCGGTCTTTAGTCTCGTGAACCTTATCTATGGCTTTAAAGGATTTGGACTTGGGAGCGGCGTGGTACGATTCATAACAGAAGCACGCCTATCCAATGATCAAGTTGGTGTAAAAAAGATTCTGAACAGTTATTTCATTATTCAACTTGCAGTCTTTGGTACTTGCTCATTTTTGATGTTGCTTTTCAGCCACCAACTTGCAACACACTATTTTAAAACACCAACTGCACTGCCACTTATTTTCGTTCTTTCTATTGCATTTGTTTTCACCATAGTGATTCAAACAATTAATGGACTTGTGCACGGTTATCAACGCATGATAGAACTTTCTACAATAGAATTCATGCAATCATTCCTTCTGCTCATTGCAACTGTTGGATTTCTTTACTTTGGTGCAGGATTTCTTTCACCAGCATATGCCTATGCTGCAAGCTTTATACTCACCGCAGGTTGGTGTGTGTTTCTCGCACTCAGAGCATTTCCCTTATTCAGAACTCATGCACCAGTTATAGAAAAAGACGCCATAAAAAAACTCCTAGGATTTGGGGCATATGTTATCTTCGGAAGCATAAGCTATTCAGTTATCCTCAATTTTGGCACAGTAGCACTCACCTATTTTAGCACACTCAAAGATGTTGCATACTACAGTGTTGCATTTCCTCTAGCCAACGTGTTACGATTCATACCTCGGGCGATAACTATGACCATGCTGCCAATTGCATCAGAACTGGATATCACCAATAAAGCAAAACTCAATGCAGGAATCACAAAATTGTATACATACCTTGTGGCAGGCATGACACCTTTAGCACTTGTACTTGTACTTGCACCCGCGACATTCATTAAACTCCTTTTTGGCAAAGAATATCTTGCAGGAGTGCAACCCTTACAAATCCTTGCAATCGGCATGATTTTTACTTCAATTTACATGGTCAATCAATACGTGCTTCTGGGCATTAAACAGCCCAAAGAATTTAGCAAAATGGTTGTTGCCGGAGGAGTGTTCACCGTGATCTTCAGTGTCCTACTCACGCCTTTTTTTGGGATGACAGGAACTGCATTCGCATTTCTTTTGAGCGCGATATTCACCGCAGCATACTCTCTATGGCAGCTTTTGAAAATAACACATTCCCGTATACCCTGGAAGCATTGGGCGTGCATTGCGATTTCAGGTGTGATGTTTGCAGCGGTAAGCCTTACAATACAACACCGCA